>JAPUKF010000001.1 GCA_027295805.1 Acidobacteriota bacterium
CCGGGGGTGCCGCGACTCCCATGATCTGTTTTTTCCCCCACAGCCCCATCGGTCCATGGTTGGCCACTGGTTTGCAATCCCAGCCTGCTGGAGGAAAACCACCCATGAATGATTCCGTCTACGACCTCGGGAATGTCGACAAGAAGACCATATCTGCGGTTTCTGCCCCGCCAGGGGCGGCCGCAGGCCGCGGAAGCGGACGGCAACAGCGCTCCATCGGATCCTGGCTCCGGCGCCCAACCGGCTCAGTGAACAGCCACCTCGCAGTCGCGACCCATGTGGCCGGACGGGGGGAACCATGGCGGGAACTGGACATGGGTGCGTCCCTTTCTCTCTTCCTGCCGGGAATGGGACAAATAGTACGAGGGCGCCCCGATCTGGGATTTCTCTTCCTGGTCAGTGGTGCTCTTCTCGGCAGCCTCACCTGGGCGGCCTGGACCACCCGCGCCGGCCTGGCTCAGACCCTCCCCCTCCTCGGCCTGTCCAGGGCGTGGGGGTTGCGCACGCTCTTGATTCTTTACGGGCTGGCCGCGGTACTGCATATCACGGCTGTGGTCGGAGGCATCACCCGGCGCTCAGGCGGCCGCCCTCAGGTCGGTTTTCTGGCCATCACCTCGGCTCTGGTGCCGGGATGGGGGCAGGCTCTGGCGGGCCGCGTCTGGCGGGCCGGTCTCTGCCTGGGCGGCTTGTGGGCCGTGGGCTTTGCCTGGCTGATGAGTTCCCCTCCCCTGCAGATGGCCATGGCTGAGCAGAACCTGATCCTGCCCGCGGGTATGGAATTCATCACCAGCCCCCTGGTCCTGTACACCGGCCCGGCCGTTCTCTGGGCCGTGGCCATGTCCGACGCCTTTCATGGCCGAGATACGGAGGTCTGAGCAGCCGGGCTGATCTGCTATTCTGCCGCGGCAACGACCGCTTTGCATTCTTGCAGTGGCAACTGCCCGGAGGGAGTCATGGCTCAGTCACAAGGCCCCGAACTGGCGTGGGTCATGTTCGCGCTCATGACGGTCGTGGCCTGGGGTGTCTACGGCGTCTTCATCCATCAGGGGCAGGTCCTCATGGGCGACCCTGCCAGCGCCCGCTACAAGTCATTTCTTTTTGTGGGCCTGGCCTACTTCCTGGTCGCCGTGGTGGCACCTCTGGTCGTCCTCCTTGTCACCGGTGCTTCCTGGTCGTTTTCAGGAGCGGGCGTCGCCTGGTCTCTCCTGGCGGGCGTCATGGGCGCCGTGGGCGCTTTTTGCGTCCTGGCAGCCTTCGGAGCCAGGGGGTCACCGGCCGTGGTCATGTCCATCATCTTTGCCGGTGCTCCCGTGGTCAACGCCACCGTGGCCCTCATCATGCATCCCCCCGCCGGCGGTTTTGCGTCCATCAGGCCCCAGTTCTACCTGGGTATCCTCCTGGCCGCTCTGGGCGGCTTCCTGGTGACCATCTACAAGCCCGGCAGCCCGGTGCCCCAGCCCAAGCCGCCTGCCGCCAGCCGCCAGGCTGCCGCCGATTCCCAGCCGACGCCCCGTAACTGACCCCTTCCTTGCCGTGCCCATCCGGGCAACCTACGTTCAGAACGGTGCTGCCGACACCTCGCACGGGAGTGTGCCATGTCGACAATGCCCCAACAGACCGAATTCCCTCTCACCGGGCACAGCCTTGCTCCCCTGATCAAGGCGGCCGCCAGAGAAAAACGCACAGGCCTCTTCACCGTGCGCACGCCCGAAGCCACGCGCACGGTCTCGCTTCTTCACGGCCAGATCGTCTTCGCGGGATCCAATGACCGGGAAGAACGCCTCAACAGTGTGCTCCTGCGCCGCAACCTGATCAGCCTTGAGGATCTCACCAGCGCCGTGGAGATCATGCTGCGGAAGAACCAACGCCTGGGAGAAGTCCTGATTGAACAAGGCACTCTGGAGGAGCAGGGTATCGTCCGGGCTCTGCGCATGCAGGTCACAGAAATCGTCTGTCGCCTGCTGACCCTGCGGGTCGCGGAGATCGGTTTTCGCGAACAGGCTGTCCCGGACTACAGCGACGTGTCCTACCGCACACCCATCAATGCCCTCATCCGGGCCTCGTTTTTCCAGGTCCGTGATGTCCACCACGTCATGGATGAAATCGGCGGCCCCTCAGCGACGGTGACGCCCACCGCTCTGTTTGCCACCGAGATCGCCAGCGCCGGCCTGCGCCCCGAGCATACAGCCCTGATTCCCTACCTGGATGAACCACGGGAGATCGTCCAGGTTTGCGCCAGCAGCGGCCTGCCGGACTTTGATATCTGCAGACTGCTCTGGGTGCTCCTTACCGTCGGCGCTCTTTCACGGCTGGTCTGAACGCCGGAACAGCCTACAATGGCCGGCCAGATGCCGGCCATGACCCTCATCACCATCAGCCGTCGCCTGCGGGAAGCAGTGAATCCACTGACCTTCGGCCCGCCGGTCACCCACGTCTACAATCCCCTCGACTATGCCTGGGCCGTCCATCGGAGCTACCTCTCACGCTACGGTGCGGGCCCCAGGGAGTTCATCCTGCTGGGTATGAACCCAGGGCCGTGGGGCATGGCTCAGTCCGGTATCCCGTTCGGCGATACGGGAATCGTGCGCGACTGGCTGGGGCTTGAGGGCGCCGTGGGTCGGCCGGAACCGGAACACCCGCGCCGTCCCGTGCACGGCCTCCAGTGCCCCCGCGGTGAGGTCAGCGGGCGCCGTCTGTGGGGCTGGGCCAGAGATCGATTCGGCACACCGGAACGTTTCTTCCAGCGCTTTTTTGTGATCAACTACTGCCCCTTGAGCTTCATGGAGGAAGGCGGCCGCAACCGAACGCCCGACAAACTGCCGGCTGCCGAGCGCGAGCCCCTGTTTGCCATCTGCGACGAGGCCCTGGCCCGCATGGTCGGCGTCCTCTCTCCCGCGCTGGTCATGGGCGTGGGGCGCTTCGCCGAGAAGCGCGCGCGCATAGCACTGGACGGCTGGCAGGGTGAAATCGCCTGCGCCCCCCACCCCAGCCCGGCCTCACCCTTGGCCAACAGCGGCTGGGACCGGCTCATGGACCAGGCCATGAAACCGTGGCTAGCCCCATGAAGCGGAGGCCGCGTCACGGGGATAGGGGAAGAAGTCCATCAACTCACCCCGCCGGTGACGCTCTTGCTGGTCGCGCCAGAAGGCCACGGTGAAGAGATCGCTGTGATGCCTCTCGAAGAGGTTCGCCAGATCCGCCGGCAGGCCGATGAAACGGCGGAACTCCTCCGGGAAAATATCGTTCTCCTTCACCGCGAACCACGGTTCCGGGTCCAGCTCCTCTTCCGGGTAACGGGGCGGCGGCATTCTGCGAAAACGGCAGTCCGTCACCAGGCAGAGTTCATCGTAGTCATAGAAGACGACCCGCCCGTGGCGTGTGACGCCAAAATTCTTGAGGAGGAAATCACCGGGGAAGATATTGGCGGCCGCCAGTTCCCTGATGGCGTTCCCGTAATCCACCACCGCGGCGCGCGCGGCCGCCTCCTCCTCACGGCGCACGAAGATGTTCAGGGGGATCATGCGCCGCTCCAGATAGACATGGTCGATGACCACGTCGTCACCCTCAAGATGCACGGTGCGGGCCGCATTCTGGAGGAGATCGACCAGCAACTCCCGGCCGAAGCGCCGGCGGGGCAGGCGCAGGCGGGTGAATTCCTGGGCATCCACAAGACGACCGACCCGGTCGTGCTTGAACACCAGGCGGTAACGCTCCATGACCAGGTTCCGGGTACTGGTCTTGGGTCGATCGAAGCGGTCCCGGATGATCTTGAACACGATGTCGTAGCTTGGCAAAGTGAAGACCAGCATGACCATGCCGCGCGACCCGGCGGCCGTCACAAAAGCATCGTCGCTGTTGTCCATATGCCGCCGCAGACTGCGATACATCTCGGTTTTGCCGTGCTTGTTGTGACCGATGGCGATATACAGTTCGGTCACCGGCTTCAGGGGCAGAATCGAGCGCAGAAAACGGATCAGCTCGCCATGTCGCTCGCTGGCCACATGGAAATAGCTGCGGGCAAAACTGAAAACGATGCTGACCAGGTCCTCGTCCAGCAGGGCCGTGTCAAGACCGACACCCGCCGGTGGATGAACAAGAGGCAGGACCAACGGCCGGTATCCCGCAGGCAGACAGAACCTGCCCACCATGTAGGCCCCCTTGTTGCGCACAAAGAGTGGCCGCAGCATCTCCACGGCCAGGGGAGGCGGTCCGCCCTGGGCCGACAAGTGCTTGCTCATCAGAGCGGCGACGCGCTTGATATCCCCTTCCCGGTCCCGAAAGGTTGCCGCCAGATCCAGGTCCGCCAGCATCCGATCCAGAAGGGCCGCCACATCACCATTCCAGGGATAGCGGTGCAGCATGTCCCGGTCCGGATCGCCGCCTTCAGGGTCGGGGGCAGAAGTGAAAAAATCGATATCCTCCGCCAAGCCCACCGTACCCAGGAGGCGCCGGCTGACGGAATTGAAGAAAGTCTGGGCAAGCTGGGGATCGGGGTCCTCCTTGAGGAGAGCGGCGTAGGCACCGTGAATGGCCCGCCAGAAGGCAGGGTCTGCGCGACGCCGCCCCATGAGAGATCCCAACTGCTCCACAGCAAGAGCCACGAGGCGCGGCGTCACCTCCAGGCGTTCCACGGCGTCAGCCTGCATGCCGCGCCAGTCGCGCCGCTCGAATCGCCCGCGCGCGCGGCTGGTGATGTCGTCAAAGGCGCGGCGGACTTCCACGCAGGCCGAGTAGACAGCCTGGGCACCCCGCATCGTCAGGTCAGTACCTGGATCCCGCTCCTTCACCACCCGGGCAGTCTAGCAGGGCTTACCGATGCCGCCGTTCCCACCACCCTGCGATCAGCCAGGCCATGGAGCCGAGGGAAAGGATGATCCCGTACTCTGAGAAGAGAGCCGCCAGATCCGCCTGGGCCACGGCATATCCCTTGGTGAACGGCCAGGCACGCAACATGAACTCGTGGTAGCGGCAGACGCTCCCGGCACCTTGAACCACCGGTGGCACCAGCGAACTGTGCAGGATCCCGGACAACCCGGCCAGGATGATGATACGCCGTGGAACACTCACCGAACCGCCTCCATGAATTCCGCTCGCCATTGTACCCTGATCCCTCCCCGCGCCGGCGAACAAGATTGGGCAGCGCCTGGCCGGCGCAGGCATCAAAGACGGAAATTCGCTACTCTATCCCAGCACATAGAGAGGAGAGCCGGTCGTGAAACCTGATGAATGCGTTCTGTTCAGCGGCGCCGCCAATGGCGCTGAGGCTGAGTTCGGCGCCGCCGCGGAGCGGCGCGGCATCGACGAAGTGAATTTCACCTTCGAAGGGCACAACGACGCCCGCACCCGCGGAATCCGTGTCCTGACCCATGAAGAGTTGCTGCAGGGTGATGTGAGCCTTCTCTACGTCAGCAAGCTCATGCATCGTCGCTACCATGACACCACTGCGTTCAAGAGGGTGTTGCAGAGCATCTGGCACCAGGTCAACAACGGCCAGGAGATCTACGTCGTTGGCAAGATTCTGGCTGATGAAACCGTCAAAGGGGGCACCGGCTGGGGAGCCGAGTTCGCCAAATTCTGCAACAAGCCGCTCTTCGTTTTTGACCAGGATCGGGATGGCTGGTTCCACTGGAACGGCGAATCCTGGGATGAAAATCCCGGCCCCACCATCACTCACCATCACTTCACCGGCACGGGCACGCGGTTCCTCAAGGATAACGGCCGTGCCGCCATCGAGGGGCTCTTCCAGCGCTCGTTCCCCGCACCGGATTGAAGCCGGCCGGATTGCCGCCCCGTCCCGGTAGCGTTGGCCAGCCCGTTACTGCGGTGGAACAAACCCCTCGGGCTTGATCACGAGGACGGGACAGGGTGCGGCCCGCACCAGTTTCTCGGCCACGCTGCCCAGAATGGCGTGGGCCAGCCCGGAGCGACCGTGGGTCCCCAGGATCAACAGGTCCACCTGGGGCCTCCCACTGGTCACTCTCTGCAAGATCGCGGGGAAGGCATCGCCGAACTCGACGCGCACGGTGAATGGCGCCCGGATGCCGATGAGACTGCGACCCCGCTGGCTCAGATGCTCCCTCGCCTCCTGCAGGATCATGCGTTGAATCTCCGGCAAGGGCGCCGTCAGCGCCAGGAAGCGATCCTCCCGGGGCAGCGCCTCCACCACGTGGAAGAGTTCCACCGGTGTCTTGGCAGGCCGAGCCAGCTGGCCCGCGAACTGGATGGCACGCTGAGAAGTGTCTGACAGGTCTGTGGCGACCAGGATCCTTCGGAATTTGAGCATGTCGTGCCTCCCGCTGGGAATGAAAGTCCTCTCAATGACGACGACGTCGCTGTTCCCCGCGACGCCGGCGCTGGGCTTGCAGGCGGCGCTCCTGGCGTAGGCGCCCCTTGAGGCGACGCTCCTCCCGGGAGACGGCCGACTCTTGGCCCATGGCTGGCGCTCTTTCCTCGCGCGTCTTGTACACCTGGGCCGTCGGGGCCGGAGCAACTGCCACCGGTGCCAAAGCGGCGGGCAGATTCCCAGCCCGGCGCCGTACTTCCTCATGATGCAGCGCCAGAAAGTGCGCTTCGATATCCGCCATCCCGTCGGCCTCGCCAGGTCCGGCATTCTTTTTCCGGCCCAGCTCCACCAGACGCCGGCCAAATGCTTCCGCTGAGATGACCACAGCCCCTTCGTTACGCACCCGTACGGACAGCCCCTCGTCGGAGGTCACCACCCGGACCTCTTTGCCTTCCCGCCGCCGGCCGGCAGCCCGATGGTGGATCAGGTCGTCGGCTTCCGACGGCGGCTCCACGAAGGTCACTTCCAGGTGGTCGCCGCGGTTGCCGCCGGCAGGACCACCGGGCAGCCTCAGGCCGTCGTAAACCACCAGTGGACAGATGCCCCGCTGGCGGCCGAAATGAGTCACCATCTCTTCCAGAACCTGACGGCGCCGCGCCAGTTCACCATCATCCAGCCGGCCGTCGCTTCCCAGGCGCAGGATCACGTTGTAGCCGTCGATGATCCAGCAAGCGCTCATGTCGCCTCCTCGGTCTCTCCGCTGTCGTCGGTGGCAGCAGGAGGCGGGGAACCGGTGGCCGGGTGCAGTTCGGCCACCTGGGCGAGAGCAACGCGGAGCTGATCCGGGGATAACCGGCCGGCAGCCGCCATGCGCCGCAGAAGTCCGCGGATCTGGCCGGCAAGTTCCGCCGGCAATGCGCCGGCTGCGGCAACCTCCCGGTGGGCCCGGTATGGCGCCGGCAAGACCGACGCCAGAAATGCTGCCTGGGCGGCGTTGAGACCTGCGGCATCACGCTGAAAATAATATCGGGAGGCGGCGCCGATGCCGTACACACGCGGGCCGAACTCGACGATATTCAAATACATCTCAAGGATACGGTCCTTGCCCAGGGTCGTCTCCAGCCACCAGGTGTAAACCACCTC
>JAPUKF010000010.1 GCA_027295805.1 Acidobacteriota bacterium
CGCTCTTCGGGCACTGGCCGGACACCGGGCGAGGGCCGCAGTCTGAGCCACTGGATGAGCATCATCCGCCTGCCGTCTTCGGCCGGCGGGGCCGGCCGTCGCCCCATTCCAGGGCGCCCCGTGCCCAGACGTAAATGAAACCGATGGTCAGGAGGGCCATGAAGACCGCCATGAGCCAGAAGCCGTACCATCCCAGATCGCGGTAGACCACGGCCCATGGATAGAGGAACGCAACTTCCAGGTCCAGGAGAATGAACAGCATGGCCACCATGTAGAACTTGACCGTGTAACGCTTGTGCTCGGGGTCGGCCGGCTTGAGCCCGCACTCGTAGGCCGAGAGATCGACCGCCGGCTCGTCCCGGCGGCGCCTGCCCGCAAGGGTCGAGGCGATCACCATGCCGCCGCCCAGTCCCGCCGCAAACAGCAGGAAAAGAAAGACCGGAAGGTAAGGCAGAAGTGTTGAGTTCATCGCTGCTGGCATCCGCTCGGGCGAGGTCTGCAGGACGCAACGGACCCCTCAACATGCAGCCACGCCACGCTCGTGCAGGAATTCACAACACCATGGATGGCGACGGTAACATGGCCCCCGCAGCCCCGTCAAGAACCCTAGGACAGGGTCAAACGATTCAAGATCGAATAAAAAAGGGCCCCTTCCAGGGCCCCTTCCTATCCAGATGAGCTTCCGCCGGCGGTCGGCCGCCGGCAAGCACTCAATTGTCTTTTTCCTTGTACTCCTTCAGGCGTTTCTGCTCGGCCTCGAATTCAGCCTGCTTCTTGTCAAACGCAGCCTGCTCGGCCTCGTTGCGCTTCATGGTCTCTTGGTTCAGGGAGTCGATCACCAGGTTTTCCTGATCGATGTCGATGTTCTTGGCGACCTTTTCCATGTTGACAGCCACCAAGGGGTCCGCCTTCAGCTTGTAGGAAGTCTCGTATGAACTCAAGGCCAGGTCTTTCTTGTTCTCCTTGACGTAGGCAAACGCCAGCGTGTTGTAGGCGATGGTGCTCTTGGGATCGCAGTCCACCGCCGCCTCCAGCGCCGTGACGGCCTGCGCGAAGGCCTCCATGCCGACATAAGCCTGCCCCAGATTGGTGCGGGCAAAGCAGTACTTCGGCTTGGCCTGGACCACTTTCTGGAAATTGCGGGCGGCCAGTTCATGCTGCCCGCTCCCCAGGTACGCCTTGGCAAGAATGTTCTGGGCATCGAAACCGGGAGACAGGGTATTGGCCGCCGATGCCGCTTTCACACCTTCGGCGTAGAGGCCCTTCTTTTTGGCCGGATCCCGTTCCCGCTGCGCCAGATTGATGCTCGTGCGCGCCAGGTAAAGCTGCGATGTGCCGTCCTTGGGATCGGCGGCCACGGCCTTGCGCAGGTGGTCGGCAGCGCGCTGGTAATCATCCATCCGGAAGAGGGCCATGCCGAAGCGCTGGTTGGCCATCTTGTCCGCAGGCTGCAGCTTGACCGCCTTTTCCAGATCGCCCGCGGCCCGATCCCACTGCCTGATGGACAGGTAGGAGATCCCTCGCTCCAGGTACAGGTAGTACTGGGTCTGGGGCGCGGTGGCCAGGGCTTCGGCATTGTTCATGGTGGCGATGGCCTTGGCGTATTCTTCCTTGGTGCGATAGGCGGCGGCCAGCCCGTAATGATATTCGAACTTCTCCGAGTTGATCTCGATGGCTTTGTTGAAATCGGTGACGGCCTCGTCAAGCTTGCCTTCACGAGTGGCCACCTGACCCAGGGCATACCAGCCGAAATCGTAAACCGGCGAGGCATCGATGACATCCTGGAACGCCGACCGGGCCACCTTCAGGTCGCCTTTCTGCAGCGCTGCCCAGCCACTATTCACCTTGTCGGGGAGATCGTCCTGGGCAAGCGCCCCGGCGGCCGGCAACGCCAGCGCCACCAGCAGGGCGACCGTGAAAATCCTGTTCCTCATACTGCGACTCCTTCCTCTTCCCACGTCTTCAATATCCAGGCCGTGGCTAGTTGATGGTGAACTCCACCGCCACGTTGAAATAGACATCCACGGGCCGGCCATTCTGTTCCCCGGGCTTGTACTTCCACCTCCTGACGGCCTCCATGGCCGCCTCCTCAAAGCCCAGATCCGGCGCCGTGGAGGACAGAATCGAAACATTCACGACGTCACCCTGGCTGTTCACGATGGCCTGGATATAAACCTTCCCCTGAATGCCCGCCTTGCGGGCCAGCTCGGGATAGGCCGGCTGAACCTTGTCCAGCAGCACGGGGTTGCTCACCCCTCCCACTCCGGCGATGAGAGGCCCGGTGTTCCCCACCGGCGGCGGCCCCGGCGTGCCGATGAGAGCAATCATGTCCGGAGGCAGAGGCTCGGGCTCAGGCTCGGGCTCAGGTTCGATGATGGGCTCGGGCTCATCGGGAGTCGGGTCAGGGATAGGAATTTTCTTGGTCTTCAGCTTTTTCTCTTCAATGGGCTTGGGAGGCTCTTTCTTCGGCGGCGGCGGCGGACGCCAGGCCTTCACGTAGACGACCTTGTCTTCGCTGGGCAGCGGGCTGCTCATGCTCCATTCGGGCAAGGTGACGTACAGAATGAAGAGGTGAAACGCCAGGGCCACCAGGAAAGCGATCTGGACCGGCTTCTTGTCTTCCGCGGAACCCTCGAAGTAATGGCTGTACATCCGGGTTTCAGCGTCAAGAAGCTCCGTCCGCTCCTCCTCGCTCATGGTTCTCAGATCTTTGGGTTCCACGGCCGGCGTCTCTAGTCGAACGGGTTATAGCCGAAGATCTCGGTGTACTGCGCGATCTCGCGATGCGTCGGGATACCGATATTTGTCACCTCCATCCCGATCTGCTGGGGTCCCTGTTTGAGAGTGTCGTAGACGGCAATCATGTCGCCGTAGCTGGCTTCCGGCAGGGTATAGAGGATAATCGGCTTATCCGGCCAGCGCTCCAGCTTGGGTTGCAGGTAGGGCAGAATCTGATCCAGGGCCATGGGCTGGCGGTCCACCTCGACCGCGCCGCCGGGATGCACCTTGATGTAGGCCGCCTCGACGGTCTCCGTGTCCAGTTGCTCGTCCTCGTCCTTGGGCAGTTTGAAATCCAGGCCCTTGGTGGCCGAGAAGACGGTGGTCACCATGAAGAAGATGATCAGCAGGAAAGCGATATCAGCCATGGAGGCTGTGGGAATCTCGACTTCACTTTTTTTGCTTACGAGCTTCACAACAGGCTCCTAGCCGGGGACGGTCTTCTGTTCGGTCATGAGAATCAGATCCTGGGCACCGGCCCGGCGCATGGCATCCAGAATCTCATCCACCTTGCTGTACTTGACATCTTTGTCAATCTTGATGACAAAGGGGTGGAGTGGATTCAGACCGGTGATATTGATCACCTCGAAGTAGAGGGCATCGGTGTCCGGGACAACATGGGACGTGTCCACACCGTCGGAAAACTTGTAGACAAGCTCTTTGCCGCCGGCGCCGGACGTCAACTCGGCCAGCACCACGAAGGCCGCCTTGCGGGGGATCTCGGTGGGCCGCATCCAGGAACCCGGCAGGTTCACCGGCGTCTTGTCCACCTGGAATACAGTGGTGACCATGAAAAAGATGATGAGCAGGAAGGCGATATCGGCCATGGAGGCCGTGGGGATGTACGCCTTAACATCCTTGCTCTTATGAATCGCCACGTCGGATCCTTATGACGATGCTGCCGACTGCTTGGCCGCCGGCGCGGCCTGGTCCATCTCGGCAAATGTTTCCAGCAGAATGTTGGCCGAGGTCTCCATCTCGCGCACGAAAATCGCGATGCGGCTGGTGAAGAAATTGTAGAACGGCAGCGTGATGACAGCGACGATGAGGCCGCCGGCAGTGGTGATGAGAGCCACCGAAATACCTTTGGCCACCAGGGCCGGGTTGTTGAGACCCTGGGAGGCGATGGCATCGAACGACGCGATCATGCCGACCACCGTGCCGAGGAACCCGATGATGGGCGCAATATTGGAAGACGAGGCCAGAACCGCCAGGCCGCGTTCCAATCGGGCCAGTTCATGCAAGGCTGAATTCTCGATGGTCTTTTCCACCTCTTCACGGGGTGCGCCATACTTGAGGATGCCCGCCTTGAGAATGGCGGCCACCGGCCCGCGATACTTCTCGCAGACCTGCACCGACGCTCTCAGGTCACGGGCCAGCAGCGCCTTGCGCACGTGTGCGACCAGGTGATTGGTGTTGACCTTGGACTTGAACATGATGACGTAGAGGCGCTCCCCGATGAAGCCGATGGAGACAATGGAGATCGCCAGGAGCGGGTACATGACCCAACCACCCTGGTAAAAATAATGGAGCAGTGTGCCCCCAAAGAAGCCCGTTTGCAGGACCATATATAGCTTCCTCCTGGCAAATTCCCAGTTCCGGGGCCGCCCCCTCGGCGGATAGATCCGGATTGATATTGATATGGTTACGACTGAGGATCGTACCCCGCTTCAATCCGACCGATCAAGAACCAGGCTCCAGCCTGCTGCACTCACTCCGCAGCCCCGACTCCTGCTCCTTCACCGCTAGAAATCCCCTTTTTATTCCGGTAGACGCCGCATGCTAACGGATGCCTTCGGAGGGTGTCAAGAAGGGGACGCCCCTGCCGCCCCTTCTCCCCCCGGGGACTTCCGGACATCGGACTGGACCCGCCCGTCCAGCAGCTTGATGGTGCGGGTGGCGTAGGCGGCAATATCCGGCTCGTGGGTCACCAGGATGATGGTGTTGCCGCCCTGATGAAGTTCGCTGAAGAGGCTCATGATGTCCAGACTGGTCTTGCTGTCCAGGTTCCCGGTGGGCTCATCGGCCAGCAGCATGGAAGGATTGTTGACCAGCGCGCGAGCCACGGCAACCCGCTGGCGCTGCCCGCCGGAGAGCTCGCTGGGCGCGTGGGTGGCTCGGTCCGCAAGCTGCACCCGCTCCAGGGTTTCCTCGGCCCGGTGCCGGCGCTCCTGGCGTGAAACCCCCGCATAAACAAGGGGCAATTCGACGTTTTGCAGGGCGCTGGTCCGGGGCAGAAGGTTGAAGGTCTGAAAAACAAAGCCGATCTCCCGATTGCGCAGATCGGCAAGCTCATTCTCATCCATACTGCTGACTTCCTGATTATTGAGAAGGAACGAACCGCTGGTGGGCGTATCGAGGCAGCCGATGAGATTCATGAGGGTCGATTTGCCCGATCCTGACGGCCCCATGATGGCCACGAACTCCCCCTTCTGGATGTCCAGATCGACCCCATCCAGGGCGCGAACCTCCTGATCGCCCATGATGTAGATCTTTCTGAGCGCCCGCAGGGAGATCAGGCCACGCGGGCCTGAGGTGCCCGGCTGCTGTCTGGACTGGGTCTCGCTCATCCCTGTCGCCATCCGCTTCTCCCTGTTCCACTCATCTCGCGCTGCCGGCACCTGCGCCTAGGTCAGCGCCGCCCAGCCCACCTGGAGCAGGATCCAGACGGCGTACAGGCCGCCCACCAGGACATACGCGCTCCCTCTCGACATCTTACCCATCCCCGCCAGACCCAGGGCCACCAGGATCATGCTCCAGAGGGCGAACGGGTTGAGGGACGCCAGGAGAGCGTACAAAGGCGTCCCCGCGGCGGAGGGATCCAGAAAGGACGCCGGATTGGTGACCATGAGGCTGGGCAGCCGCTGTGGATTCACGCCTTCCCGGCCCTGGAGGACAAAGATCAGGATCAGCCCCTCCACCACTCTGGGCAGCCACGCATAGCCGAGAATCGAGAATGTCCTGCCGAAGGTGATGCGCCCGCCCATGACGCTGGCGCCACCCCAGAAGATCAGGGCCAGGACCAGGAGCACGAGAGGATAGAAGACCACCTGGGAGTACTGGATGACCTGCCCGAAGGGACCTGCGAAGAGCTCCTCCTGCTGGGCTACCTGCTGCTCGATCAGGTCCGGGGCCATGCCACGAGCCTCCAGGGCATCACGGGTCGGCGCGATAAGATCCAGATGCGGCCACACCATGCCGGTGATCACCAGCGAGATGACGACCCCCACCAGAATCGGCACCAGCCAGTCGCTCCAGCCCCAGCGCGAAGCCGTGTTCTGGAACATGGCCACCGGCGCGTAGAACACCTCGGCCACGCGGCCCAGCGAAAGCCCGAATCCTGACTTCTCGCTCCCCGCTCCGGCGTCGGAACCCGCGCCCGCGGGAGTGCTCATCGATTCATTCATGGCATGCCCTCCTGCAGAGACTCTACGCCATCACCGGGCGAGAGTTGCAGGTAAGGGGTTGATACCCCGATCCTTCAGGGGAGATCCACCACGGCCCGTCCCTGGGCCATCAGGTCCTGCACGAGGACGCCCCGGCTGCGGGCCAGAGTGCCTTTGGCCGCTTCCAGATCCGCCAGCGCCTTGTTGTAGTCCACCAGAGCCAGGCTGACCTGGCTCTCGGCCCGGGTCAGATCGTCCTGAAACTGAAAGAGGTCGAAAGTGGTGGTCATGCCGTTCTCGTAACGCTTGTTCTCGGCGGCCAGGCGCTCCCGCTGCAGGCGCACATTGACCCGTGCCGCCAGCACGCGTTCGACGGTGTTGTGCACCGTCCGCGCCGTGCTGCGGACCTCGATGACCACGTCCAGCTCCTGCGAGTCGAGAATCTCGCGGCGCTGCTCCTGGCGCAAACGGGCATTGTGGTAGCTGGCCTTGGCCTGCTTGTTCCCCAGGGGGATGGACAGGTTGAGGGCTACCAGCCAGGAGTCGAAGACTTCCCCGTAAAGCTGCTGGGCGGAATCGATCCAGCTATCGTTCACCAGCGAGCGGGGAGGAAAGAACAGGTCATCCATGCCGTCGGGGGGCATATCGGTGTCAATCGCCTGAGCAGTGTTCTTGCCGCTGAGACCGGAGCGCTGGTACTGCGCCCGCGCCGTCAGGTCCATGCGCAGGCCGTCCTTGGCGCGGGCCACGATGTCCTCGTCGTTGTCCAGGAGGAACTGGGTCTGCTCCAGGTTCGGGCGATTGGCGTAGGCCTCCCTGATGGCTTCCTCCAGGTCGATGGTCATCTC
>JAPUKF010000100.1 GCA_027295805.1 Acidobacteriota bacterium
ATCAGGTCCGGATAAGACGTCGCCCACCGGCGACTTACCGCTTGAAATCGCAGGGCTCCAGGTGCCACCCAAGCTGGAAGGGCGCATGCTCCTGGGCTCCATGGTGGAGCATGGCTGGGACAAAGCCGCTGCGGCCCGGGCTATCGGCTGGTCCCGCCAGCGGCTCTATCGCCAGCTCAAGGCATATGAAATACCGCTGCGGGTGACCGATGAGCAACTGCAGGAGCTGCAATCCCGCGTGGACGAACTGGGCCTGGCCGGCACGGGGAACGGTGCCCGCCCCCACTCGGGCTGTTGACCTGCGCCCTGGGTCAACGCCGACTGGTGCCACCCCGGGCTTCCGCAAGGGGCACCACCAGGGGGCCATCATCGCGCCAGAGAGTTGCCTCAGCCTGGCGTGCCGCACTGGCGAAAGCTGCGGCAGCTTCCTTCTGCCGCCCACGCCCCAGGGCTTCCAGGCTGACACCCTTGAGGTAGTCCACGCTCCCCTTGGAGATTCCGGGCCCCGGGGCCAGCAGGCAGTGTTCGAATCCCTGAGACAGTGCGTTCCGGGGGTCGCCGCTGGTGAGGTAGGCAAGCCCTACACCCATGGCAGCCAGGTTCTGGAGGCGCTGGTCCGTGTTCATGCGGCGCAATCGCTCGAGGTCCGCCAGAATCTTGTTGATGAGAACGTCCTTCCCTCCCGGGCGCTCGAAGACGGGAGTCTGCGCCGTCACCACGACGGCCTCCACGATAGCCCCGCCTCGTTTCACCGAGACCTCGACCCTTGAACCGGGCCGCTGTCCGGCAAATTCAGCTTCCAGCTCACGGCGACTGACCACGGGGCGGCCTCCCACGCTACGGACCCGGTCCCCAGGGAGAACAGACGTCCCTTCAGGCGCCCCGGCCCATGGGCGCAGCACGTAGGGGAAATCACTCTCCGCCGTCTCGACCGTCAGCAATCCGGACCATGCCATGGAGCGCAGGCTCTCCCGCTCAAGAAGACTCCGTAACTCCTGGACTTGTGCGGGCGACCGACCCTTCATCGGGATGACATCCGGAGCCTCCCGATGGGCACCGTACAGGAGAATCCGCGCCTGCGTTGTGCTCGCCGGGATGGCCACCAGGAACAGGTCCGCCCCGGTCTCCCTTGCCAGCCTGCGCCCCAGTTCCGCGCCAAGGGCGGGCAGACGCGGCCCGGCGGCCTGGATGATCCGGAACAACTCCAGATGCGCGGGCGTGATGGCGTCGGTCGTGATGGCCAAGACCCTGCCGGCATAGGCCTGCTGCGCCTCGAGGACGTTCCTAAGAAATGAATCCCATGCCTCTGCTTCAGGATCCTCCACGCCTACCTCGCGAACGGCGCCAAGACTGGCCAGAGTCAGCTTCAATTCCCCGCTGACCGTCTGAATCCTGGTCGGGTCCAGTGCCACACGGGCCTCCCAGGTGCCCACATGGTCCAGGGACATCCGCACCTGAACATCTGCGCCGCAAAGGTCCCTGACCTCCAACGGTGTGCGCCCTACGGGGCGATCGTCCACGCTGACCTGCGCCCCCGGCGGGACGGACTGCAGGCTCAGGGTGGACCGGCTGTCGGCCAGCACAACAGGTTCCAGTTCCAAGGGCAGGTCGCTGTCTTCCAGAGTGACCTCGAAATCGGCTTCCAGAGATGTGTAGCAGGGTTTCTCCACCCGAATGACATGATGGCCGGCGGACAGGAAAGGGACCACCAGCGGCGCCGAGACCTCCGCGGGGTCCAGACCTTTCTCCCTGAGGGCCACTTCATAACCCGCAGGCGGAGTGCCGCCGGTCACACCGACCTCGTGGTCATCAACCAGAACGCGGGCACCGGAGGGGTGGGTGATCACCGAGACGCTGCGCGCGTCACGCTCCAGCGCATATTCCCTCTCCGCGGTTTGGCCGGGCTCAATCTGTATTCCCTCGCGCAGCGAGGCGAAGCCGCGTTTTTCCACATCCAGCAGATAGCGTCCTGCCGCCACCCGCAAGGGCTCCAACGGCGTCACGCCAAGTGTTCGTCCACCCATGCGGACCTCCGCGCCGGGGGGATCACTCGTGACCACCAGCAGTCCGGTCACTTCCTTGCGAACTTGCTCGAACGCATCGATGATTTTGGGAGACAGAAGTTTTTCATCCAGCTTCAGGCCGGGTCGCTGGCGGAGGACAGCGGCGAAATCAGCCCGCGCGGCTTCCGTCTGCCCCAGGTTGGAGTAAGCCAGCCCGCGCAACTTCAGGCCCTCCAGCCGAACCTCCTCATTCTCCTCCGGCAGGGTTCCCTGGGACCAGGCAGTGAACTCGGCAAGAAGATTGTCCAGAACCTGGATGGCCCGAGCGAATTCCACCTCGTCATAAAGAGCCTTTGCTTCTTCGAGAGAGCGTCGAGATTGCAGAGCCGCCGCGCCCAGATCCACTTCTTCCTGCGCCGGAGTGATGCCACCGAAATAGAGGACCACCATCAGGAGACCCAGCCACGGGGAATGCCGCATCATCGATACACCACAATTCCGGCCCGGCGCTCGTCATAAATAAGAATTTCACCGCGGCCGTTGACGGCCAGGCCTGCAGGCCGTGGGAAAGGCTCACCATCAGCTCGGCCTGAGGTCAGCCGTGCCAGAAGTTGGCCATCGGGAGCACGCATTTCAAGAACCCGGGCCACTGTGTCGAGAAGATAGAGATTGCCGAGAAAATCCCGAGACATATGCCTGGGCCGGCGCAACGCATCGCTCTCCAGGGGCACCT
>JAPUKF010000101.1 GCA_027295805.1 Acidobacteriota bacterium
CTCCCCGCGGGCCACCGTATCCGCCAGCCCGGCGGGAATCACCAGCGTCCGGATCCGGCCCTCGGTTGTTTCCAGTTCATCGGGGTCCACTTCCGTAACCGCGAAGTCCTCGCCCTTGAGGGCGTCCACCAGAGAACGGGAGAGCCAGGAGACATCCTGGTCCACCACCGTCAGGGAGATGGTGACATCGCTGGGGTCGCTCTGCCCCGTACCGATGACATTGCCGAAGAACATGATGAAGACGATGGGCATGACGAACATCCAGAAGGCGTTGGAGCGATCCTTGAACGTCAACCGGAGCTCGTTGAAACCAAGCCTGAAGATGCGCCGGATCATGCATTGGCTCCCAGGGCATAACGACGAGACAGGCGCCACCAGCCGATAGCCATGCCCAGCAGGCCGATGAGAAGCAGCACACCCGCCTCCTGCAACACGTCGGCAACTCCCAGGCCACGGACGGTCAGGTCCGTGAGCCCGCGAATACCCCAGTAGTTGATGGTGTAGGGCGCCATGGCCTTCAGGAAGTCCGGCATCTGGCTGAGCGGCACCATGGACCCGCCCAGCATGGACATCCCCATGACCAGAGCCGATTGAAAGGTGGCTGCCGCGCGATGACTGCGAGCAAAGCCGTAGATGAACGATGACATGCCGGTGGCGGCCAGAGCGATGGCTCCCACCTGCAGCACAGATCCGACCAGGCTGATGGAGGTGGAAATCCACCCCAGGGCCATGCCGACCACCGCCAGGATGAGCATGGCCGCGGAACAGATCACCAGGGTCAGGATAATTTTCCCTGCCAGCACCCGGCCCACCCCGGCCGGCGAGGCGAATTGCCGGGTAAGAGTTCCGGCTTTCTCCTCCGCCAGAAGATCACGCATGCCGTTGTCCCCCATGAAGAGGATCGACATGAGGCTGACCATGGGCAGCAGAACGGCGAAGATGTTGAAGCCATTGTCATCCGCGGCAGCATCGGTGAGTTCCTCATTTCCCGCCGCCGTGGCCTGGCGCCTGAGCAGATCGTCGGTCGTGTCACCCGGCGACGCCTGAAGCAGTGTCGCCAGGGCGACATCATTCTCGCTGACCGTGTCGAAGACCATGGCCGGCGGGAAGACATAGCGGGAGATGGGCCTGATCTGGGTCGCCGCCTGCAGGGTCAGGGCCACCAGGGCCTGATTATCGGGAAAGAGGCTGCTGTCATCTTCAACGCCATCGAACATTTCCCCGGCCATCTTGAGCGGCTCACCCAGGATGCGCACGCCGGTGTCCAGGAACACGCCCAGAACGCCGGCCATCTCCTCGACCACCTGGGGCAGGATCGATTCGGCCGGGTTCTTGACCAGGCTCAGGGTCACCTGTTTCCCGTCGAGCAGATCGGTGGTGAAGTTCTCAGGCAAGATAAGGAGCGCCGACGCCTCGCCATTGTCCATCATGCGGCGGGCTTCATCCTCTACTTCGATCCAGACCAAGTCGAATTGCTGGCTGAACTGTTCGTTGCCGGTGGCATTCTGGAGCGCGTTGGAGAGCAGATCCTCGTCGTGATCCACCATCAGAATCGTGATCACCGGCAGGCCGGAGCCACTGCCCGATGACGGGCCGAACGCCGTGCCCACCATGCCGGCAAAGGCCAGCGGGAAGATCAACAGGACGATGAGACCAACCGGCGTGCGCAGGCGACGCCGCAGGTCCTTTGCAACCATGAGAACGAGGGAGGACATCAGTCCCGCAGTTCACGCCCGGTGAGCTTGATGAAGACCTGCTCCAGGCTGGGTGGTTGCACGTTGACGCCGTTCACCTCCAGGTCCTGGCCGAGCAGGTCCTGCAGCAGGCGGGCCGTTCCACCATCTCCCGCCACCGACAGCATGGCCTGATGGTCCTCCAGGCTGACAGCGTGCACATGGGGGTGGCCTTCCAGAGCCTGGTGCATCTGCTGGGCGGTGAAGCTGCCCCGCACCGTCACGATCTCGCCTTCGCCGACCATCTTCTTCAATTCGTCCACCGTCCCCTCGGCGAGGATCTTCCCGTGGTCGAGTATGGCCAGGCGCTGGCAGAGCTCCTCGGCCTCCTGCATGTAGTGGGTGGTATAGAGAACTGTGGTGCCATTCCGGGCCGCTTCGCGGATGACATCCAGGATGCTCAGGCGCGCCTGGGGATCCACGCCCACGGTGGGCTCGTCCAGAAGTAGTAATCGAGGCTCATGGACCAGGCCCAGGCCCAGGTTGAGGCGGCGTTTCATGCCGCCGGAGTAAGTCTTGACGGCATCGTCGGACCGGTCGATCAGGCCGATGAGCTCCAGGACCTCCCCCACCCGCTTCTTGAGACGGGAGCCGGACATGTCGTAAAGGCCACCCCAGAACCGGAGGTTCTCACGGGCGGTCAACTCTTCGTAGAGGGCGGTCTCCTGGGGGACCACTCCCATCACTTTCTTGACGGAACTGGCGGTGGGACTCATGGTCCGGCCGTCCACCGTGACAGTGCCGGACGTCGCCTCCAGAAGCCCTGAAATAATCGAGATGGTCGTGGTCTTGCCGGCGCCGTTGGGACCCAGCAGTCCGAAGATTTCGCCTTTAGCGGCCTGAAATGAGATGCCGTCCACGGCCACGTGCTGGCCATAGGTCTTCTTGAGGTCATCGACGCGAATCAAATCTGCCTCCCCCCGGCCATATTACGTTACTGCCACTGGTCAGGTTGCAAGAAACGCGCGTAAAAGCGCACCCCGCTCACTCGGCACCCTTTGCCTGGCGCATCTCCTGCAGGTGGATCTCCACGGAGGCCGCCAGCGCGCGCAGGTCGTAGCCGCCCTCCAGCAGCGAAACCAGGCGCCCCCCACAGGTGTCGGCGGCCAGATCCAGCAGCAGCCGGCTCATGCGCCGGTACCCTTCCTCGCTCACCTGGGTGGCCGAGAGGGGATCGTCACGGTGGGCATCGAAGCCGGCCGACACCAGGATGGCCTGGGGGGCGAACTTCGCCAGGGCGGGCAGGACCTGTTCTTCCATCGCCTTCAGGTACGCGTCATCGCCGGCGCCGGGATCCATGGGGCAATTCAGAGTCGCGCCCACACCTTTGCCCCGGCCACGCTCCTGGGCCCGCCCGGTTCCCGGGTAGAGGGGCCACTGGTGCAGACTGGCGTAAAAGACCGCCGGATCGCCTTCGAAGATATGCTGTGTGCCGTTGCCATGGTGGACGTCCCAGTCCACGATGGCGACTCTCTCCAGACCATGGTGGGCACGCAGGTAGGCAGCGGCCACCGCCACGTTGTTGAACAGGCAGAACCCCATGGCCACGTTGCGCTCGGCGTGGTGTCCCGGCGGCCGGCAGGAGACGAACCCGTTGGCCCACTGCCCGCTCATGACCCGGTCCACGGCCTGCAGCGCACCGCCGGCGGCCAGCAACGCCGCCTTCCAGGACCCGGGAGAGATGGCCGTATCGGCTGAATCGACCACCTCGCGCCCGTCAGAGCAGGCCCGCTCCACTCGACTGACGTAGTCCGCCTGGTGGACCTCCTGCAGCCACCGGGTCTCGACCGGCTCCGGCTGCAACTCCTCAAGCTCCGCCAGGACGCCACCTTTCTGCAGCCTGTCGCGGATGGCGAGAACCCGCTCGGGCCGCTCCGGATGATCGGGCCCTGTCAGGTGGTGAACGAAGAGAGGATGGAAGACGAAGCCGGTTGCCACCGCGCAGACCTCTCGGCCCCTCAGGGAGCGCTGCCTTCGGATGACTCGAACAGGCTGATTCCCTTGTGAATGGTCACGTCGTCGGGAACGTCCAGTTCAAACACGCCGGCCGCCAGCTCATTATTGATGCGCACGTTGCTGAACAGCCAGTAGGTGAAATCGCCGTCGGCCTCCTCCACCTTGATGGCCCGGGGCAGAAAGTCCTGGTCTCCGATCCAGAGGCGCACGCGCGAGACCCGCTTCTCAACCGCCCGGCGGCGGGGAGTCAGGATCAACTCGTATGTGTTGGCGGGCGGACCGAAGCCCCCGCCATCGGTGGCATCACCGGCAGTGTCCGGGGGAGCACCGGCGTCATCGCCCAGACTGATGACGTAGAAATCTTCCAGGTCCTTGGAGGACTGCCCCATTCCAAACAGCTTGAACAGGCGATTGGTGTTGGCGGCCCGCAGATCGCGGCGCTCCAGCACCTTCTCGGCGGGAAAGTACTGGACCAGGGTGTTGTCGCTGATCAGAAAGACCCTGGCTTCGGGCTGCAGGTACTCCCACTTCGCCTGGTGGGGCGTGGCATAGTAGAAGCGCCCGTGGCCTTCCACAGGGTCGACCAGCAGCGCCAGTTCCTTGAGTTCATCGAAGTCGGCCTCCAGGGTGCGGATGGATGCCTGGGCCTGGTCGAAGCGGGCAAGAATCGTCTCGAGCCGCCCGGCTTCATCAAGAGCAGGAAGATTGAGGGCAGGCGTTGTGGTCGGTACCTCGGCCGCCAGGGCCGGTGCCAGGGCCAGGACTATCGCCAGACACAAGGGCCCGATCTGCCGCTGCCTGAGGTGCGTCGTCATGGGAAAGAGAATCCTAGCACGGGCTCCGGGGGCGTTTCCTCACGTGGGCCCATGCTAGGATCGCCCGCATCCCATGAGCATGATGGCAACCACAATGGGTCAACCCGTATGAGCCTCTGGCGCCGTGTCCTGGCGTATGGCGGCGTGGCGTTCGCCGGCTTCATGTTTCTGGCGGCCGGGTTGCTCAAAGGTCTGGACCCCGCCGGTTTCGCCGGCCAGATTGCCCAGGACGTGCCGTTTCTCAGCGGCGTGGCCACACCCCTGGCAGTGGCCGGCATCGCAGTGGAAACGTTGCTGGGGACAGTCTACCTGCTGGGCTTTCGCCGCAGGTGGCTGCTGGCCGCCGGCCTGGTCCTGGTGGTCCTGTTCATGGCCGTCACCGTCCCCAAGCTGGGCTCCGACGACCCCACGGACTGCGGCTGCTTCGGCAACTTCGTGGTGCGCACACCGGCCCAGGTGCTCATGGAAGACCTGGCCATGGCAGCGGGCCTCCTGCTTGGCTTCATCGGCGGGCCCGGCTCACGTCTGCGGCCGTGGCGCGCATCCCTGCTGGCCCCGGCCGCCATCATCGGTATCGCCCTGCCGCTGGCGGCGCCTGCCCTTCCCCTGGACAACTTCGCCACCCGCCTGAAGCCGGGCGCAACCATGGCCGATCTGCAACTGCTGGAGGCGATTCCCGACCTGGAGTCCGGGGCCCACCTGATCATTCTGGCCGACGCCAGCCTGGATGCCTGCCAGAACGTGCCCCAGAGCCTGTTCGACTTTGTCCAGGCCCGGCCCGAAACACGGGTCTGGCTGCTGCGCCCCTCCGACGTTCTGGCCCGCGAAGGCGCCATGTGGTTGTGTCTCTTCGGCACCGAACTGGTGGAGATCCCCGCGCCGGTGGCCAGGCCCCTGTACCGCACCCTGCCCCGGTCGTTTGAAGCCGCGGACGGTGTGGTGACCCGCACATGGGTCGGCCTACCCAGCGACTGATATTCTTGCCAATCCGGCATTCAAATCCTTATTTCTCAGGAGGTCCTCCGGTGAGACGCCTGCCCTTGTTCCTGCTCTTCGTGATCCTGCTGGCCGTGCCCGCGGCCCCGCTCCTGGCCGCCGACGCGGACGAAACCCTGCTGTTGCGCTTTCCCGACATTCACGGTGAGCAGATCGCGTTTGTCTACGCCGGCGACATCTGGATCGTGAGCAGCACGGGGGGCACGGCCCGCCGTCTGACCTCCCACCAGGGCCTGGAGGTCTTCCCCAAGTTCTCCCCCGACGGGCAGTGGATCGCCTTTTCAGGCGAATACGCAGGCTCGCGGCAGGTCTTCGTCATCAGCGTGAACGGCGGGGCTCCCAGGCAGCTCACCTTCTATAACGATGTCGGTCCCATGCCGCCCCGGGGTGGCTTCGACAACCGCATCCTGGGCTGGACTCCCGACAGCAGGAGCGTCGTCTTCCGCGCCAACCGCCTGCCGTGGGGCGTGCGCATGGGACGCCCCTACATGGTCTCCCTGGACGGCGGCCTGGAAACAGCCATGGCCATCCCCGAAGGAGGCGGTGGCGACCTCTCTCCCGACGGCACCAGGATGGCCTACACACCCATGGACCGGGAGTTCCGCACCTGGAAGCGCTACCGGGGCGGCCGCGCCCAGGACGTCTGGATTTACGACCTCAAGAAAGACACCGCCGAACCCATTACGAACTTGCCGGCAACCGACAACCAGCCGGTCTGGGTGGGCGACACCATCTATTACACCTCCGACAGGGACTGGAAGCTCAATCTCTATGCCTACGATACCCGGTCGGGCGACACCCGCCAGGTGACCCGGCACAAGGAGTACGACGTCCTCTGGCCCAGCGGTGGCCCGGGCGCCGTGGTCTACGAGAACGGAGGCGCCATCTGGCATTACGACACGGCCTCGGGTAAATCCCAGCAGGTGCACATCCACGTGGCCGGCGACCTCCCTTACGTGGCGCCCACCGTCAAGAACGTCGGCGACAATATCAGCTGGTTTGAAATCTCTCCCAGCGGCGCCCGTGCCCTGTTCGCCGCCCGGGGCGAGGTCTTCACCGTGCCGGCGGAGCACGGTGAACCGCGCAATATCACGCGCTCGCAGGGTGTGCGCGAAGTGTCGCCTGTGTGGTCGCCGGACGGCCGCCAGGTGGCCTACCTCTCGGACCGCAGCGGCGAGTACGAGGTCTGGGTACGCGACCAGGACGGTTCGGGAGAAGAGCGGCGCCTCACCACTGATGGCGACATCTGGCGCTTCCCTCTTCTCTGGTCTCCCGACGGTGAAAAATTGGCCTTCGCCGACAAGAAGCAGCGCCTGCGCTACGTGGAGGTTGATTCGGG
>JAPUKF010000102.1 GCA_027295805.1 Acidobacteriota bacterium
TATAGGGGGAACGAGCGCGGCCGGGCCAGGAGCGGAGAGATCCAGGGCGGAGCCAGGGCCGTGGCCCAGGGAAAGGGAGATGAAAAAAGGCCGCCCGAAGGCGGCCTTTTGCATGGCTGAGTGATGGTGAACAGGACTAGCTGCCGGAGAGTGTCCCGCCGGCGCCGAAGGTGGTGGCCAGCGTGCAGTTGCCGGCGGCGTTGATGGCCTCGGGTCCCGTGGGACTGCAGTTCATCAGACTGGGATTTGCCGGCGATCCGGAGAAGGTGAGGGTGGCGTCGCCGACCTTGAGGAGCTGGAACATCATCTTGACGACGCTGGTTTCCGTCCCTGCGCCGTTGCCGGGATCGACACCTGATTTGGAGACCCCGACCACGACTCGGTCATTGACCTGGGCGGCTATGGCATCCGCCGTGCCGGTCAGGAAGTCCCCAGCAGTCTCAGTGCCGACGAGGAAACGCGCCACCGTCGGATCACTGATGACGAGATCGAAGGCGAAGGCGTAGTAGTCGCCCTCGGTGGTGGCCCCGATGAGGATGTCCACGATGCACGTGTCGCCGGTGCAACTGGCGGGACCGAAGCGGACCAGATCCGGCGCCGCGGCGGCGTCATTGGTCGCGAAGCTACCGGTCGGCGCACCGGGGCCGCCACCGCCACCGCCGCCGCCACTGCTGCCACAGGCCGGCAATATCAGGATGAGGGCCGCCATGGCCAGCATGGATGTCGGGCGCAGACACCGGGTTCCCCACTTTTTCATGTTCTCGTGCCTCCTCTGCCCAGGGCCGTCGTTCCGTTGCCGAGGGGCCTGCAGCCCCTCTAGAATGGTCCGGCCAGACAGCCGAATCCCCCGGGTCGCTGCAAATCATAGTTTCCAGTTTGGAGCAAGTCAACTATCTAGCGCCGGCCTCCTGAAAGAGATGCAACTCCTTGATGGTCAATGGTTTGATGAATCCTGAGAGCACTCTGCGCATGATCGTGGCCTATGTTGGCACACCGTTTTCCGGCTGGCAGATCCAGCCCAACGGGGACACGATCCAGGAACGCCTGGAGACGGCGCTAGCACGGCTTCTCAGGCAATCAACACATGTCACGGGTGCCGGCCGGACCGATGCCGGTGTGCATGCCCGCGGCCAGGTGGCGCATTTTGAGGTCCCTCGTGCGCAGGTCGTGGAAGACCTGCGCCGGGCCCTCAACTCCCTGCTCCCAAAGGAGATCCGGGTTGAGAAGCTGACCCGGGCCCGACCCGGCTTTCACGCCCGCAACGATGCCACAGGCAAGCATTACCGCTATCTGCTCCTGGCGGCGCGGAAGGCGTCACCGTTCATGGCGCCGTTCGTGGCCCGCATGTCGGGCGGCCCCCTGGAGCTGGCGCGCATGCGTGAAGCCGGCCGGCAGCTTCTGGGCGAACATGACTTCGCCGCTTTCTGCGGCGCTGGCTCCGCAGTGCGCAGCACGTGTCGACGCCTGACACGGCTCGAAATTGTGCGCCGGGGAGATACCATCATCTTCGACATGGAAGGGAATGGATTCTTGCGTCACCAGATTCGCAACATGGTGGGAACCCTGGTGGAGGTGGGGCAGGGGAAAAGGGCACCTCTGTCCATGACCGCTCTGCTGCGCACGAGAGACAGGCAGCAGGCCGGGGCGACCGCACCTGCGTCCGGGTTGTGCCTCATGCAGGTCCACTACGGCTCCCGTGCGGAAGGAAGATCATGAGAGTGTTGGTGACAGGAGGTGCCGGCTACATCGGTGCCCACGTGATCAGGCGCCTGTACGCGGCGGGGCACGACCTGGTGGTGATTGACAATCTATCCACCGGGCATCGCCAGGCTGTGGGTGACGTGCCCCTGGTGGTGGCTGATTTCGCCGACAGTGAGACACTGGCCCGCCTGGGCGAAGATGGCGCCTTCGGCGCCGTCATTCACCTGGCGGCACACGCCGAGGTGGCTGAATCGGTGGCCTACCCTGAACGCTACTACCGCAATAACGTTGTGCGCAGCCTGGAACTGCTGGACTGGGTGCGCCAGGCGGGATGGGGTGGTGTCGTCTTTTCGTCCAGCGCGGCGGTCTACGGTGAGCCGGCATCCGTTCCCATCACCGAAGAGCACCCCACCGTGCCCACCAACCCCTATGGCGAGACGAAACTCGCCTTTGAACGCGCCCTGGCTGCTTATGGGCACGCTCACGGACTGCCCTATGTGGCCCTGCGCTACTTCAATGCCGCCGGCGCCGACCCGGAAGGCGGTATCGGTGAGGACCATGGCGCCGGTGAATCTCATCTCATCCCGCTGCTCTTGCGGGCTGCTCTGGATGACCGGGTCGAGGTGAAAATATTCGGTACCGATTACCCGACCTCCGATGGCACGGCGGTGCGTGATTATGTTCATGTCTGCGACCTGGCCGAGGCCCATGTGCAGGCCCTGGCTCTCCTGGAGAGAAAGGAATCGGGCTTCTTCAACCTGGGCCATGGCGAAGGGTTCTCCGTGCGGGAAGTGGCAGAGGTCTGCGCGTCGGTCAGCGGGCGGCGAATCGAGGCCAGAGAGGCCCCCCGGCGACCTGGGGATCCGGCAGTTCTCGTGGCCTCATCACGCAAGGCAAGGGACGTGCTGGGCTGGCAACCGCGCTTCGAGACTCTTCAGGAGATCGTGGGCAGTGCCTGGGACTGGCACCACAACCAGCCCACAGGGTATGGGAGGGGTTCATCCTGAGCGGCGCAAATGCTAGCCAGTAAAGGCACTTGCACGCGCAACGCCAGAGTGGGGCCCAACCTGGCTGTGGTACACTGCAGGCGTCAGAGGGTGGGATAGGCATGAGCAAGACCGATTTTCAAGGTCAGATTCCGGAGGGGTCTCCAGAGGCTGCCATGCTGGCGAGCCTTGATGAGAGCCGTCTGCCCCGGCACGTGGCCATCATCATGGACGGGAACGGGCGCTGGGCCCGGCAGCGACGCCTGCCCAGGGTTGAAGGACATCGGGCCGGGATCAATGCCGTACGCGAGACCGTGGAAGCGGCGGCCCAGCTGGGCATCGAAGTCCTCACTCTCTACGCCTTCAGCCGCGAGAACTGGAAGCGGCCCAAGGATGAGATCGA
>JAPUKF010000103.1 GCA_027295805.1 Acidobacteriota bacterium
GCGGCTGACCAGGTCAGGAACTCTCCCGCCCGGCTTGAAACCTGGTGCACCGGGAAGGCTTTGGAACCCTCACCGATCTCGACCTTCGCGCCGGTGCGGGGGAATGGGGCCACGTAGGCGTTGAACTGCTGCGTGAAAGCCACCCAGCGGCCGTCGGGAGAGACCGAGAATTCAGTCGCCTTGGCCCCTTGCAGGTGGGTGCGTTCCTCACGCCCCTGGAGGTCCACGCACTTCAGGGCCAGTTGCGTGTCCTCGACAGTCTCTGTGAAGAAGATCCGCTCAGGGTCGGCCCCGAAGTGGGGTCCTGCGCCGGTGCGGCGGACAAACTCCGGGTCGCCTCCCGCCATGGCAATGACATGAATACCCGGGTTCTGGGACCATTCTCCGGACAGAATGTAGCCGCCGGTGATCTTTCGGAAGGTCACCTGTTTGCCAGCGGGGGAAAAGCGTGGTTCCACATAATGACCCGGCTCCCGGGTGAGAATCCGGCCGTCGCCACCATCCACGGAGATGGTGCGCACGCTGCCCAGATCCCGGTCGTTCCAGGTGGTGTAGACGATGGTGCGGCCATCACGGGAAAATGACGGATAGAACTCAAAATGATCATTCTGATCGGTCAGGCGTCGCGCCTTACCCCGGCGCCCCTTCTGGACATAGAGGTGTCCCAGCGCCTGAAAGACGATTGTCTCTCCGTCGGGCGACATCTGGGCCCAGCGCAGCATCTTCAGCTCGAGGTCATCAGGGGCCACGTCCACTGCGAAACGCAGGGTAGGCGCCACCTGCTTGTCGGTCTTGATGTGCGTCTTGATGACCCGGGATTGCTGGTTTTCGACATCCACCTTGCGGATATGCCCGCCGGCCCAGAAGACCAGGGATCTGTTATCGGGAGTCCAGGCAAACGCGGGAGCGTTGCCCTGGCTGCCGTTGGTTTCCTGAAGGTCGCGGTCCAGCTGGTCGTAGACGGGCAGCTCCAGGCCGCTTTCCAGGTTCTTGACGAACAAGGCGCTGGTGCCGGCCGGCGTGCGGCGGATAAAGGCCAGGCTCTTGCCGTCGGGCGACGGGGTCGGTGTGACGGCACCGCCGGCGCCGCTGACGAAGACTTCCATCTTGCCGGTCTCACGGTCCAGGCGCTGGATCACGAAGATCTGCCCGGTGGCATCCTTGTTGTATTGCCAGCGCAGGCCGGCGGTGGTGTCCTGGCTGAAATAGACGTAGCGCCCGTCCGGTGAGAACATGGGCTCGGCCATGGTCTTTTGATCTTTCTTGCCGTTGGGTCGTTCCACAAGAACCAGCCCTTCGCCCCCGCCTCTGTGGAACATCCAGATCTCGCCGCCGGGAATGCTGCGGGTGGACGTGAAGCCCTTCTTGGCGACGATGTAGTCGCCATCGGGACTCCAGGCCGGATTGTGAACCAGGTTCTCTTCTTCGCTGCTGACGGCCTTGGGATCCGAGCCATCGGCATTCATGATCCAGATATTGTCGGCGCCACCCCGGTCACTGATGAAGGCGATGGTGTTGCCCTGAGGATTGAAGCGCGGCTGGAAATCCCACTGGATGCCGTGGGTCAGGGCCGTGGCCTCGCCACCCTTCATGGGGACCGTATAAATGTCGCCCAGCATGTCGAAGACAATGGTCTTGCCGTCCGGACTGACATCCACGCTGCTCCAGGTGGTTTCCTCGGTATCGATGGTGATGGTTTCCCACGGTCCGGGAGGCTGGCTCACATCCCACTTCTCTTCAGCTTCGTCGTCGGCCTTCTCGCCGGCGAATGCCGCGGGTGCCGGCCACAGGAGCAGGCTGGTCAGAATCAGGGCCTGGAAACGCGCGTGTCTGGTCTTCATGAATCGAGCCTCCCCTGGGACGAATGACGGCGGAAGAATACCATGGACCCGCCCTGGCGGGGTTGTGGGTGGGTTATGCTGGATCGCGACGGGCGGCACTGGAACGTCCGGGGGAGGAGCGGTCATGGGACAGAAAATGAGCAATGGGCGTCGCGTTCCGGCGGCGGTGCTTTTCGCCGTTCTTTGCACGGGGCCGGCGGCGGCAGGCGATCAGAGTCCAGCTGGGGCCGGCAACTGGCCCTCCTTCCGGGGGAATCATGCGGCCGGGGTGCGTGATGGCATGAACCTGCCCACGGCATGGGACGTGGCCGGCGGTGAGAACATCCGCTGGGTGGCGGAGATTCCCGGCCTGGCGCACTCGAGTCCTGTGGTATGGCGCGATCTGATCTTCGTGACCACGGCGGTGAGCAGTCGCGGCGAGGCCGACTTCAAAGAAGGGCTCTACGGCAGCGGCGAAGCCTCCAATGACCGCACGTCCCAGAGCTGGAAGATCCTGGCGCTGGACAAGAGGAGCGGCGTGATCCGCTGGGAGCGGACTGCTCATGAGGGAGAGCCCAGGGACAAGCGTCACATCAAGGCCACCTACGCCAACAGCACGCCGGCCACCGACGGCAAGCGGGTGGTGGCGTTCTTCGGCTCGGAAGGTGTTTTTGCCTGGGACATGTCGGGAAAGCTGCTCTGGTCCCGTTCTCTGGGCCGCCTGGACGCCGGCGCCTATGATGCGCCCGATTACGAGTGGGGGACGGCCAGCTCACCCATCATTGACCAGGACCGGGTCATTGTGCAGTGCGATGTCCAAGGCGAATCGTTCATCATCGCTCTCGATGCCGCCACGGGGGAGACCCTCTGGCGCACACCCCGTGATGAGCCGCCATCCTGGGGAACGCCCACGGTCTATGACGGAAAGCGGCGCGAGATCATCGCCAATGGGTCCAACTTCATCCGCGGTTACGACCCGGCCACGGGCAAGGAACTCTGGCGCCTGGGCGGCAGCTCCATGATCACGGCGCCGACGCCGGTCATCGCCGGCGATCTCATCGTGGTGGCCAGTGGCCGCCGGCCCGAGAAACCGATCTTCGTGCTCAAGCCGGGCGCCACCGGCGACATCACCCTCAAAGACGGACAGACCAAAAGCCCATGGGTCGTGTGGAGTCTGCAGCGCGCCGGTCCCTACATGCCGACCCCGCTGGCCTACCGGGGCATCCTCTACGTGCTGCAGAACCAGGGTATTCTTGATGCCTATGACCTGAACAGTGGCGAGGC
>JAPUKF010000104.1 GCA_027295805.1 Acidobacteriota bacterium
CGGTCTTGATCTGGGCCGGGATCATGATCTGGCCCGGGTCGCGGCGCGCCGCCTTTCTTCTGGTGGGTCTGACCATCGGCCTCACAGCTCTCGCTTATGCCGGACTCGGTCTCTACCAGCAGTTTGGCAAACGGGCTCATCAGTCGGCCGGCTTCCCCGGATGGCGGGCGGGAGCCGGCAATCTCCTGCGCTCTGTCACCAGCATGTACTGCTTCACGCGGGCGGACTGGCTGTCTGTGCTGGGAATGATCCTCATGCTTCTCCTGGGATCTCTGGCGATTCTCAGCCTCGTTCTGTTGTGGACCAGGCGCGAATCCGCCGGCATCAGTTCCACAGCCCTTTTCCTGGGCCTCGCGGCGGCTCCCGCCATCACGGTCGTCCTGCTGGATGTGATGCAGCAGAAACACTTCTCAGCCTGGCCCAAGTACCTGACCTATTCCAGTATCGGGATCGCGTTCCTTTTCGCCCACGCCACGACCCACACCCCCCGAGTTCTGCGCAGGGTCGCCGCCGTGCTGGTTGCTTGCCTGCTGGCGGTGCAATTGACCGGCGTCAACTGGGGCGAAACGCGCTGCAACGTCCGGCCCAGGGAATTTTCCTACCGCGAGGTGGCCCGGATGGTGAAGGAATCGTCGGAAGGAGCGTCTCTGGTGATGGTCAGCGTGGGCTGGGGGCGTGGTGACCCATGGTCCTACGTCTACGAACTGGATCCGGATACAGAGGTCGTCTTCTTCCACTGGAGCACCGTGACAGCGGAGCTAGGGCGCCTTGCTTCCGGATATGATGAGGTCTGGTTTCTCAGGGCTAGTGATCGCTCGATTTCCAAGCGTGAAGAAAAAGCCTGGGGAGAGGTTCTTCAGGCCAGTGGGCACAGGGAAGTGATGAGCTTGGCCAAGGGCCTTATTCTCAAGGCCAACTGAGCCTACGGGATGATATCTGAAATATTTTCTTGACCCAGGGCTCAGCCTGTTGCAGAATGCGGCCCAAACTGGAACAGGGAGAGCAGCCCATGGCGAGCACGTTGACGACGGCAGCGCCCGTCACTACAAGGAACAGGATTCAGAGCCTCGATGTCCTCAGAGGCGTCGCCCTGTTCGGGATCCTGCTCATAAACATCACAGGGTTCGGGTTGCCGCACGCCTACAGCGATCCTACAGTTTACGGTGGTTCGGAGGGCATCAATCTGTGGACCTGGGGAACCATGACGCTGTTGTTCGAGGGGACTCAGCGCGGCATCTTCTCGATCCTGTTCGGTGCCGGATTCATTCTGTTGACATCACGCCTGGAGGCCGCGGGCCGGACCGACGCGGCCGACATCTACTACCGGCGGACCATATGGCTTGTGATCTTCGGGCTGATCCACTCGTACCTGTTGCTGTGGACCGGCGAGATTTTGTTCTACTACGGTGTTACGGCGCTCTTTCTGTTCCCGCTTCGGCGGCTGGCGCCCCGGGCCATGCTGGCGCTGGCCCTGGCCGGCATCCTGGTAGGCGCCATCTGGAGCGCAGTGGACGCCTGGGAGACAGTTGAGATCCTGGAAAAGAGCCAGATCGCCCAGGCTGTGCAGGCCGACGGTGGTGAATTGACTTCGGAGCAAGAGGATGACCTGGAGGCGTGGACAGACATCGAAGAGTCGTACAAGCCGGATAAAGCCACCCTGACCGAGGACATCGAGGCCCACAAGGGGTCTTATCTCGATGTCCTCACTCATCAGGCCGAGGACAATGCCGAGGACGAGTCATGGGGTATCTACCGCTATTTCTTTGATTTCTTTTCCATGATGCTGGTGGGTATGGCGCTGTTCAAGCTGGGTGTTCTCGATTTACGGCGTCCGGCACGGGTCTACTGGGTCATGGTGATCGCGGGCTACACCGTTGGCCTGGCCATCAACGCTTATGAGATGAAGATCCTCTTGCAGGATGAGTTCTCGGTGATCGCCTTTTTGAACTCCGACTGGACCTATGACCTGGGAAGAATGGCCATGACGGTCGGTCACCTGGGTGTGTTGCTCCTGTTCTGTCGCTCAGGCTGGCTGGGATGGTTGCAGCGATCCCTGGCGGCGGTGGGGCGCATGGCCCTGTCCAATTACGTCAGCCACTCGCTCATCTGCGCCTTCATCTTCTATGGCTTCGGACTGGGCTTGTACGGTGATCTCCAGCGCTACCAGTTGTACTATGTGGTTGTTGCCATCTGGGCATTCCAGCTCATTGCCAGCCCGTTGTGGCTGCGGTACTTCCGATTCGGTCCCCTGGAATGGATATGGCGCTGGTTGACTTATCTGGAGCGGCCGGCCCTGCGACGCCGGCCCGCCGACGGAGGTGGCCCCGTACAGGCCGCACAGCCAGCCTGAAATCAGGTACAGAGTGGCTGGACCACTTCACCTGATGTAAGTTGAACGGGGCATGAAGAACCCGAACCTGTCTCATGATCCGCCTCCCCGGCTGCGGGGCGCCGTCCGCTGGCTCAAGCGCATCTCGTTCTCGATCCTGCTGTTCGCGGTCCTGGCGGAGATCACACTCCGTCTGGCGGGGCTGATCATGGTGACGGTGCGGGCCCGCCAGGTGGAGCACGACCTGGCCTCGGTTCCCGGAGCCGTCCGTGTGCTCCACATCGGGGAGTCCACGACCTTCGGCCTGGGAGTGAAGCCGGACGAGGCGTATCCCGCTGTTCTCGCCCGGCTGCTGGAAGAGCGGTTTCCGGGGCGGCATTTCGTCGGCCTGAACCGGGGAGTGCCCGGTCTGACCACCACCGCCATGCTCCGGACGCTGCCCGACAAGCTGCAGATCGTGCGGCCCGATCTCGTCACGATCATGGCCGGTGCCAATGACTTCAACGACCAGTTGAACGGCCTGCGCCCGGCCGGGGAGAACTGGCTGCCGGATCTTGTGTCCGGCCTTCGTGTCTACAAGATGATACGGCTCGCCTTCGAACTAGCCCGTTCCGACGTGAAGAGGGAAGACGGCGAGGTGCTCTTCTATCGTCATGGCGCCTCCAAGAACATCCTGTACGAGGAGCCGCGGGACGAGGAGAAGATCGCGCGGGTGACGCAGGACTTGCGCAACAATCTCGCCGAGATGATCCGATTGTGCCGCCGGCATGGCGTATCTGTGGTGCTCGTCGGCTACATCCAGGCCATCGAAGAGAACGACATTCTGTCGGCGGTGGCGGCAGAGGAGGCGATACCGTATGTCTCGACTTT
>JAPUKF010000105.1 GCA_027295805.1 Acidobacteriota bacterium
CGCCTGGTAGATGTGGACTACCGCTCGGCTGATCTCGGTTTCTTCTTCACCGGCGACACCACACGCTGGCAGCGCTGGGGTCCCCTCCACGGGCAGCGGTTCCGCATCGGTGCCAGCGCGTCACCTGAAATCGGCGGGGAGGGCGGTGAGTTGACGACTTACCAGATCGATTACCGCAAATATTTCAAGATCACGCGGCGTTCGTCGTTTGCCATGAGAACGGTGGGCATCATCTCCAGTGCCGAAGATACTCTCTTCCGGCGAACCTACTCCATCGGCGGTCTCAACCAGTTGCGCGGTTTCGGGTACAGGGACTATCGCGGCGACCGGGTCTTCTTCCAGAACCTGGAGTTACGCTTTCCCCTGGTGGAGCAGTTCCGTTTTCCGTTCGGCGGCGCCATCCGGGATATTCACGCCGTCCTGTTCCTGGATGTGGGCGGCGCCTACTACGAAGGAGGCGAATGGTACGACCCCATCGAAGAGATATTCATCTCCAAGGTCCCCAAGGGGGACACCCGCTGCGCCGAGACCGGCTTTATCGACACCTTCCAGCGCTGCCGGGAGGGATTCAGTTTCTACAACAGCAAGGACGGGGAGCTGCAGAACGGGGTGGCCTCCTTCGGCGTGGGCCTCAATTTTCGCCTGGGCTTCCTGGAGTTGAACTGGGTCTTCGCCAAGCAGACCAATTTCAGCGAGACCATCGGCCCATGGCGCAGCGCCTTCTACATCGGCAATAAATTCTAGGTGGCGCGCCGCGGCGGGCGCGCCTCAATGAGCGCGGGCGGCCTGGTAGACGGTCAGGAGGGCGCCACACGATCCTGCCACAACAGAGCAGGCCACCAGGAACAGCACCGAGGAGAGCGGCAGGGGCGCCAGGGCCAGGAATCCCAGCAGGGGGTGCGCGTCGGCCAGCACCGACGCGATCCTGAAGACGCCCCAGGAGGCGGCCCAGGCCAGGAGGGCGCCACCTGCGCCCAGAACCACTCCTTCCACCACGAACGGCCCGGAGATGAAGGCCCGCGGCGCTCCCACCACCCACATGACCGCGATCTCATCGCGGCGCGAGGCCAGCGACAGGCGCGTCACGCCGGCCACCACAAGGGTCGCCGCCAGGGCAAACGCAAGGCCGGTGGCCAGGCCGGCGCGGCGAATAAGACCGGCCAGCTCCAGCAGGCGCCGCGTCCACAGGTCGTCCCCCCGCACGGCCACCACCCCTTCTTCATCTCCCAGGGTGGCGCGCAACTCGCGCCGCCGGACGGCGGCGACGGCGTCCGCCACCGTCACCTCCAGGTGGGGGGGAAAGGGATTGTCGGCCAGCAGAGCCACGCCGGCCGACATCTCGGGGAAGGCGACAAGGAATTCATCCCGCGCCTGGTCGGCCCACACCACCGTCACCGAGTCGATGCCATCCCGAGCCCGCAGCCGCCGGGCCACCACGGCGGCCTCACTATCGGGCGTCTCCTCGCTGAAGTAGACCCTGAAGACGCCGGGACGGCTGTTGAGCTCAACGGCGGCCGCCAGGTTCCCGGCGGCCAGCAGCGCCACGGCCGAGACACTGAAGGTCAAGGTGATGATCAAGAGGGCCGCCGCCGTCAGGCCGCGGCCGCGCAGCAGGGCCACGAGACCGTCGGACACCATCATGCGCAGCAGGCGCAGGCTCATGGCGTCTCGTCGCTTCCCGACGTGATCTCGACACCCTTGTCGGTCAGGCAACCGCCTTCCAGGTTCAGCACCCGCCGCCGGTACTTGCGCAGCAGAAACGGATCATGGGTGGCAATGAGGACCGTGGTTCCCCGGCCGTGAATGCGCCGGAAGATCTCCATGATCTCCACCGACATCTCCCTGTCCAGGTTGCCGGTGGGCTCATCGGCCAGCAGGAGATCCGGATCGGCGGCCACGGCCCGGGCGATGGCAACCCGCTGCTGCTCCCCCCCGGAGAGCTGCCGCGGCAGGGAGCGCATGCGGTGGGAGAGTCCCACCTGGCGCAGCACGTTGAGGGCCCGTTCCTTGCGGGCGCGGGGTGCCAGACCCTGGGCTCGCAGCACGAAGGTGACATTTTCGAACACATCCCGGGAGGCGATGAGACGGCCGTCCTGAAAGACGATGCCCATGCGCCGGCGCAGCCGCTGCACCTGGCCCACGGCAAGGCGGCCGCTTTCTTTCCCGGCCACCTCCACGCTCCCCTCGCTGGGACGTTCCTCGCGGTAGATCATCTTGAGCAGGGTCGTCTTGCCGGCGCCTGACGGGCCGGTGAGGAAGGCAAACCCTCCCTTTTCCAGATGAAAACTCACGTCCCGCAGGGCGACCGCACCCTGCTCGTACATCTTGGTGACTCCCTGGAAGATGATCATCGGTCGCCCATGTTAGGCCGGTGGCCCCGTTGCCGCCAGTTCAGTGCGGTCGGGTGGGCCGGTCATCCGTGGCGTCGGCCCCCTCTTCCAGCGCCCAGCGCGCCAGGATGCGGCGGCGGCGGCGGCGCTGGCCCATGGCTCCCAGCGCCAGCAGCAGCACCATGGCCACCCACATGGTGGTGGTGCTGGTGATCATGGAGACGGTCCGGTACCACCGCCCCATGGAGGTCCGCCAGGCGCGCACCGCCGCCTGGGGGGTCATGGCGAACTCCAGGGCGAAGGCCGCGGAGAAGGCTTGCCCGCCGCCGACCCGGTGCGCCACCCTGCCCAGGGCAACGGTCCCCCCACTTCTGCGGGCAAGCCATTCCACGAAGGCGAACGACTGGGCGTAGGCCGCACGCGCCGCCGACGCGTCCCGGGGGAAGCCCTGCTGATGGCTCAGCACGGCGGCGGGGTCGTAGAACAGGACGGCCAGGGTCAGCGACCAGGAATCACGCAGATCCCAGGGCCGGGCCAGCACCATGCAGGTCCCCTCCTCGAACCAGCGGGGCAGGCGCGCCGGCCCCGCCACCCGGCCCAGCTCCGCATGGCCCAGCTCGTGGGCGAAGATGGAGGTGGCGTCCCGGTCGGGGTAGACCCCCAGGGCGCCGGTGCGGATGTAGAGCAGGCCGCTGCCCGGCACGGTGAAACCGGCGGCCCAGTGCGGTGCCGACGGCACGCCGGCCCGCTCCGCCTCGTCGCTGCCCCGGGGTACCAGGATGACCTCCACCGGTGATGCCGGATTCGTGCCCAGGGCCCGCGCCACCCGCCCACGCACCGAAGGTGCCGCCCGCGCCAGGCTCTCGGCCAGAGACGCAGCGGACGGCGGAAAATGAATCTCGGTGCCCGCCGCGGTCAGGGTGCGCCAGTCGGCCGGCAGCCGCTCAGGATCGAGAGTTCCCCTGCCGGCGACGGTGCCGGGCAGGAGGGCCAGGGCCACGCACAGCACCAGGGCGGCACCTCGACACCGCCCCCCTGAGGCTCTACTCCGGACCGTCACGCCTTGAGGGCCGCCCGCAGCAGCCGGTTGGCCAGCTTGGGGTTGGCCTGGCCGCGGGTCGCCTGCATCACCCGGCCCAGGAGATAGCCCAGCACCGTGGTCTTGCCGGCGCGATACTGGGACACCTGGTCGGGGTTGGCGGCCAGGACATCCTGGATGATCGCCTCCAGGGCTCCTTCATCGCTGATCTGGGCCAGTCCGCGCTCGGCGATGATCTCGCCGGGAGGGCGGCCCTCGGCGGCCATGACCTGAAAGACTTCCTTGCCGATCTTGCCGCTGATGGCCCCGGCGGCGATCTCCTTCAACAGGTCGCCGAGATCCTCGGCGGGGACCGGGGCGTCGGCCATGGACAGGTGGCGATCGTTGAGCAGCCTGGTGAGATCGCCCATGACCCAGTTGGCCGCCACCTGCGGGTCCTGGCAGCGCGCCGCCACCTTCTCGAAGTAGGCGGCCACGTCCCCATCCAGAACCAGGTAGTCGGCGGCGGCGGCCGCCAGGCCCATCTCGTCGAGGTAGCGGCGGCGCCGGGCCGTCGGCAGTTCCGGCAGGGTCGCCCGCAGCCGGGTCAACTCCTCTTCGCTGATGGCCAGGGGCGGCAGATCCGGCTCGGGAAAGTAACGGTAATCGGGGCTGTCCTCCTTGGAGCGCATGGTCCGGGTTTCACCCCGGTCGGCATCGTAGAGGCGAGTTTCCTGCTCCACCCGGCCCCCCTCCCCCAGGATCTCGGTCTGGCGTGCGATCTCATACTCCAGGGCTCGCTGCACGTTGCGAAACGAGTTCAAATTTTTCAGTTCCGTGCGGTCCCCCAGGGGCTCGCTTGCGCCGCGCCGCAGCGAGATGTTGGCGTCGCAGCGCAGGGAGCCTTGCTCCATGTTGCCATCGCAGACACCGAGACAGGTGACCACCGCCTTGAGGCGCACCAGGAAGGCGTACGCCTCGGCGGGGCTGCTGAGTTCCGGCTCGGTGACGATTTCACACAGCGGCGTGCCGGCCCGGTTGAAGTCCAGATAGGTGGACCGGTCCGAGTCGGGATACCCCTCGTGCACCGACTTGCCGGCGTCTTCTTCCATGTGGATGCGGGTCAGGGTCACCCGGTGGGGTTTGCCGTCCACTTCGAAGTCCAGGCCGCCACCCGTGGCGTAGGGGTGATCGAACTGGGAGATCTGATACCCCTTGGGCAGATCCGGGTAGAAATAGTTCTTGCGTGCAAAGAGAGAGTTGTGATGAACGGTGCAGTCCAGAGCCACGGCCAGGCGGATGGCCATCTCCACGGCGCCGCCATTGAGAACCGGCAGGGCCCCCGGCAGACCCAGGCAGACGGGGCAGACCTGGGTATTCGCCGGTGCGCCGAAACGGGTGGCGCAGCCGCAGAACAGCTTGCTGCGGGTGTTGAGCTGGGTATGGACCTCCAGGCCGATGACCGTCTCGAACGCACTCACGGGGTGATTCTACATGGTGGTGCGAAGATTGTTGTTTTTCCGGGGGAAGTGCAACCCAGACAAGGAATTCCGTCCCTCAGGGTAGAGTAATCCTGATAAGTCACCTGGGATGAATGGTTTGCCTTGTTTTTAGCCTCTCCGGGATCCAGCAGCCTTCAATAACCACAATCTTCGCACCACCATGGAACAGGTCGGCGGGGGCGGTTGAGAACAAAAGACTTGCAGGAGGTATACCGATCGGGAGATAATTCGATGTTCTTTGGCAAGGGAGCGAGCAATGGACAATTTTGCGCCAACAGCCCTCTTCGCCTATGGCACCCTGGCCCTTCCTGATGTGGTGGACGCCCTCACGGGGCGGGTGCCTGAGGCCCGACCGGCCCGGCTGGCCGGTTATCGTTGCCGACTGCTGCTGGGCGAGGCCTTTCCCGGCGTCGAGCGCTATCCGGGCTCGGCCACCGACGGCGTCCTCTACTCGGACCTGTCGCCGGCCGATCTGAGCATCCTGGACTCCTTCGAGGATGAGCCGTACCAGCGCCGGGTTGTGACCGTGAGGCCGGTGGACGGCGAAACGATCCGCGCCTGGGCCTACGTGGTACCCGCTCATGCGGGGAATCTGCTCTCCAGTGAACCCTGGGAGCCGGCGCGCTTCCCCAAGAGCGCCCGCAACGACACGCTGCGTACCTGCCGCCGCCTGCGCGCCAGCCGGCCGCCGGCACTGCGGGTCTGATCCGGGTCCAGGTGGTGATGTCGATGAGGGACGGCAGCGGTCCCGGCAAACTGGAGGCCATCTGGATCAAGCCTGCCCGGGGGGCGCCCATGGACCCGGTGCCAGAGGCGCGGCTCATCGCCAACTACGGCCTGGACGGGAACGCCAACATCGGAGGCAAGCGCCAGGTGACCCTGCTGGAACGGGAAGTCTGGGAGCGGATCATGAAAGAGATGAGCGCCGGCCTGGACCCGGCCGCCCGCCGCGCCAACCTGCTGGTGTCCCGCTTTCCCCTGGCCGGTACGCGCAACCGTATCTTGCGCGTCGGGAACTGCCGCATAAGGATCCGGGGCGAAACCAGTCCCTGCCACCAGATGGACGCGGCCCTGCCGGGACTGCGCCAGGCCCTGGACGAGAACTGGCACGGCGGCGCCTACGGTGTGGTCCTGGACGACGGCACCATCAGTCTGGGCGATGATCTGACCTGGGAGATCTAATCTGGCGAGAGCCGGCCCGCGTCAGTCTTTCAGCCCGGATTGGTGCTCCGCCGCCGCGCCGGCCGTGAGCATGGCGCGGAGACCGGCCACACGCGCGGCGGGCGCCGGCCGCCACTGGCCCCGGCGCTGCTTGCCGGCGATGGCATCCCGGGAATAGCGCACCGACGACGCCAGGCGTCCCGCGGGCGTGAAGAAGTGGGTGCGGCCGCGCTCCCCCAGGACCACCAGGGTGTCGTTGCGCTCGTCCAGAAGGAACGCCTCGGCAGCGGCAACGCGCACATCGTCCAGTGCCTTGCGGGTCGGCCGCTCTCCCGATTGATGGCGTTCCTGGGCGTGGCCGGTGCGCCGGGTGCGGCCGCTGCGTTCCTGGCGCAACCGCCGTGAGAGGCCGGTGAGAATTCCCAGCACCCGTTCCTCCACTTCTCCTTGAGACGGCAGGCGCCGGCGGCGGCCACGGCCTCTCGGCACCGCCACCGAGGCGAGGGCGTCCTGCGCCCAGCGCAACGGCCGCCGCCAGGGTCGCTCCAGATCGACCGGCCAGGCCTCCTCCGGCGCTCCCAGAAGGTTGAGGCCCAGGCGCAGGCCGTGCTTGGGTGTGCGCGCCGCCGTGACCTGGAGGGTGAGAGCCAGGCGCTCACCATTGCTCGTGCTCGCGCCGGGCGGCCGGAAGAAGCCCGCCACCAGTTGCCCCACCACTTCGCACCCCGGGTTCTGCCAGGCTTCCAGCATGGTGCCGCGCAGAGTGGCGCTGTCCTGCACCAGGGTCACCAGCGCCCGCGGGTTGTCATAGAGAGCATTCACCTCCGGGTGGCGCAAGGCCAGGAGAGCCTGTGCCATGGGTTCCCACAGCGGCGTGCCGGTGGGGTTGTAGCCGGTGAAGACATGCTGCCCGGTAGGCGGCGAGGAGTGCTGGCAGGCGGCGGCGCGGCAGCGGTGGCAATAGACATGACCGGGGCGAAAGGCGGAAGCCCGGCGGATGGCCTCGTCCACCTCCTCCTCGAGGCGGGCGGCCAGGTCCTCGGCAAAGCCCTGGTCATCGCCGCCGCTGGCCGGCAGGTGGACAACGATCTCGTCCACGGAGCCGCTCACCAGGTGGCCGCCGGGCTTGCGGGCCAGAAGATCCCGCACCATGCGGCGCAGCAGTCGATGAATCTCGCGGGCGGCGTCACGGGTGTCGCCCATGGGATCCCTCCCCGGCGGTCAGGTCAGTCGGTAGCCGCCGTCCTTGTAGGCCACCTCCGACGCCGCCGTTAAAAGTTCATCATCGGGCCCGGCCAGGAGAGCGATATTGCGCTCGAAGCGGTCCCGGGCCTGACGGGCAAAGAGCCGGGTGAGAGTGATATCCCGGGCGGCCCCTTCTTCTCCGGCCGCCTCCAGGCGGGCCGTGCACCGGGACAGGACCGCCAGCAGCGCGTAGAGATCGATGATGGCGTCGGCCACCCGCTCCTGGACATAGCCCCGGGCCGGCAGGTCCTTGCCATGACGCGCCACCGTCTGCTCCATGGCCCCGGCAAACGTCCGGGTCATGACGGCGGCCGCTTCGGCCTCGGCGGCCAGGGCTCGGTGGACGCGAGTCAGGGACGGCGCTGTCGCCGCCGCCGCCGCGTCCCGGATGCCCGTCATGGAGATGTAGAGGCGCATGATCTCGTTGGTCCCCTCGAAGATCATGTTGATGCGCGCATCCCGCAGGAATCGCTCGTAGGGATATTCGCTCATGTAACCGTTGCCGCCATTGATCTGGACGGCGTGATTGACCACCCTCCACAGGACCTCACCGGCAAAGGTCTTGCTCATGGCCGACTCGATGGAGAAATCGAGACCGCCCCGGTCGCACAGGCCGGTGGTGAGATAGACCATGGCTTCGGCGGCGTAAGTCTCGGCCATCATCAGGGCGAACTTGTGACGGATCATCTCCAGTTCGCTGATGGCGTGCCCGAACGCCTTGCGTTCCAGGGCGAACTTCACCGAGGCGTCGATCATTTCCCGGGCCGAACCGATGCAGCCGGAAGCCAGGGAGAGGCGGCCGGTATTGAGGATCTCCATGGCCATCTTGAAGCCCCGGCCCTGCTGTCCCAGCAGATGGCCGCCCGGCACGCGCACATTTTCGAACACCACGTCCACGGTGTTGCTGCCGCGGATTCCCATCTTGTGCATGGGCGGCGTGGTGGAGACCCCGTTCAGTTCGCGCTTCACCAGGAAGCATGAGATGGCCTGGGTCGGTTTGGTGCCGGGCTCGGCGGGCGTCTTGGCGAAGACCGTGAACACCTGGCTGAAGCCGCCGTTGGTGATCCACTGCTTGCTGCCGTTGAGGACCCAGACGTCGTCGGCCTCGTCGTAGACCGCCCTGGTGGTCATGGCGGCGGCATCGGAGCCCGAGCCGGGTTCGGTCAAGGCATAGGCGCCGATCCACTCGCCGCTGGCCATCCTGGGCAGAAACTCCCGCTTCTGCTCCTCACTGCCGAACATGATGATTCCCTTGATACCGATGGACTGGTGCCCGCCGATCACGGTGGCGGTGGCGGCACAATAACGGCAGATCGCCTGCATGAGCCGGCAGTAGGCGCCGGTGGAAAAGCCGGAGCCGCCGTACTCCTCCGGCACGGTGAAGCCCAGCATGCCCAGCTCACCCAGTTGCCGGATGAACTCCTGGGGAATTTCCATGCGCGTGTCGAACTCGGCACCGTGCAGGTGATCGCCTGCAAAGCGATTGAACTCAGCCAGAACCATGTCGAGAGCTTCGGCCTCGTCGCCGTCCAGCCGCGGATAGGGAAAGATCAGGTCTTCATCCACGCGGCCGGCGAAGAGACCGCGGGCGAACGACGGCTTGGACTGCTTCCGTGCCGGAGAACTTGCGGCAGACGACATTTCGACTTCCTTTTTGAGCGGCGGGTTGCGCCGTCACTTTATCAGGTCGCCGGCCGCTCCATGCCGGGGGGAGCCCGGGTTTCAGGGGCTGGCTCTCACCGCGACGGGTAGAACCTGCCGGGATCCTCCGCCCGGCGGCGCAGGGCATCAGGTGGCGCCAGATGGGCGCCGTGAAGGCCCGCCATCTGGTCCAGTTCCGCCACCATGGCACCAAGGCCGGTGCTGTCGGCCCAGCGCAACAGGCCGCCGGTAAAAGGCGGCCAGCCGATCCCCATGACCATGGCCAGGTCCACTTCGCCGGGAAGAGTCACCACGCCCTCATGCAGGCAGCGGGCGGCCTCGGCGACCATGGGATAGAGCAGGCGCAGGTCTTGGTCTGTGCCCGGCAGGTGCGACTCCGCGGGCGGCGCCGCCATGACGGCACGCACACCCTCGTCGTCGGCGGACGGCTTGTCACCTTCATGCTTGTAGAAACCGAGTCCGCTCTTGGCGCCGGTCCGGCCGGCGGCCACCATCCGGGGCACCAGATCCGACGGCGGTACCTGCTCGCCGAACGCCGCCCGCAGGGTGCCGGTCACATGCTCGGCGACATCCAGGCCGATCTGGTCCAGCAGGGCCAGCGGCCCCATGGGCATGCCGAACTTCAGCATGCGCCGGTCCACGGCGGCCAGGTCGAACCCCTCCTCCACCAGCCGGATGGCCTCGGCCAGATAAACCGACAGCACCCGGTTCACCAGGAAGCCGGGGGTGTCGGCCACCTTCACCGGAACTTTCTTCAGGCGGCGAGCCACCTTGAGCAACATGCCGACGGTGGCCGGGGACGCTTCGTCTGGCGCGATGATTTCCACCAACGGCATCTTCTCCACCGGATTGAAGAAGTGCAGGCCGGCCAGGCGAGACGGGTCGGGCAGGGCCACCGCCATCTCATGCACCGACAGGGCCGAGGTGTTGGTGGCCAGAACGGCACCGGGAGCGCTGGCGGCAGCTTCGGCCAGAACCCGCTTCTTGAGACCCATCTCTTCCACCACGGCTTCGATGATCAGATCGGCTGCGGCCAGGTCGCCAACCTCCGTGGTGTCCTTGACCCGCTCGCGGATACGGCGCCCGGCCTCTTCATCCATGCGGCCGCGCGTAACTTGCCGGGCCACCGTCTTGCGGATGCGCGCCATGCCGGCGGCCAGAGCCTGCGGCGCCACGTCACGCAGGACCACCGTGAATCCCTGGGAGGCGGCCAGGTAGGCGATGCCGGTGCCCATGACCCCGGCCCCCAGGACCGCCACCGTCCCCGGCCTGTCCACGGCTGCGGCTTCTTCCCGTTCATACCATGATTTCGCTTCACTGTTGAGGAAAAAGAGACTCACCAGGTGGCCGGAGACCTCGCCCACAGCCAGGCCGGCAAACAGATCGCTCTCCCGGGCAAACCCCCGGGCCGGGGAGCCGCTGAAGCTCGCCTCCACCGCGTCCACGATGGCCAGCGGCGCCGGGTAGTGGTGCCCGGCCCGCTTCAGCACGGCGTTGCGTACCTGGCCGAACACCATCCGGCGCAGCGGCGGCAGCCAGCGCAGACCACGGCCCAGCAGACCGATCCGGTGCACCTGAGGCACCCGCCCGGGGCCATGAGCACCGGCCAGACGGCGGGCTTCCGCCAGGGCCTCGGCCTCCAGTTGTGCTGCGGGCACCACCCGGTCCACAGCGCCGCGGGCCAGGGCTTTCTCAGGGTTCAGGGTGCGGCCGCCGGCCATGAATTCAACGGCCGGACCGAAGCCGAGACGGCGGGCCAGGCGCTGGGTGCCGCCCCAGCCGGGAAGGATTCCCAGGCGCACTTCCGGCAGCCCGACCCGGGTGGTTTCTGCTGCGGCCACAATGCGATGGCAGGCCAGGGCCCATTCGTAACCACCGCCCAGGCAGTTGCCCGTGAGGGCGGCCACCGTGGGACATCCCAGGGAACCGATGCGGGCCAGGAGCTCCTGCCCCTTGCGGCTGGCGGCACGTGCCTCATCTTCAGCGCGCAAGGCAGCAATGAGGGCCACGTCGACGCCGACGCAGAAATGATCCTTGCCGCTGATAAAGACCACACCCTGCGGCGTGTCGGCCTGCAACTCATCCAGAACGGCCGCCAGAGACTCCATCACGGGCACTGTGATCTTGTTCACCGCCGAGCCGGCCAGATCGAAAACCACCACGGCCATGCCGTCGCGGCGGCGGTCCAGCCGGACCGGAGCTGTGCTGTCTTGTGATCCGCTCATGGCAAAACCCTTCGGGCTCCCTACGATCCAAGAACGTGGGGCGCCTCGTGGCCACTGTAGAGATCTTCGATGATGTCGGCGAAGTGCTGGAGAATCACGCGCCGCTTGAGCTTGAGCGTCGGCGTCAGTTCATCCTGATCAGGATCGAACTCGCGCTCCAGCAGGTGAAAACGCCGCACCTGCTCGTGATGCGCGAACGACTCCGTGGCCGTGGCGATTTCTTCCGCCACGGCGGCCTGCACCGCCTCGTGGTCGAGCTGCCGGCGCAACGGCATCTCCTCCAGGCCCAGCTTGCCGGCAATCCGCCGCAGCATGTCGAAGTCGGGGGCCACCAGGGCCACCAGATAGGGCCGGCGATCACCGATGATGGCCGCCTGGCTGATCAGAGGCATCCGTTTGAGAGCGTTCTCCAGCGGCTGGGGTGCGACGTTCTTCCCCTGGGCCGTGACCAGGATCTCCTTCTTGCGATCGGTCACCGAGAGATAACCGTCGCTGTCCAGGCTGCCGATATCACCGGTGTGCAGCCAGCCGTCGCTGTCGATGATGTCGTGGGTCTTGTCAGGCGCGTTCCAGTAGCCGCTCATGACATGGGGGCCACGGGTCAGGATCTCGCCATCGGCGGCAATGGAGATCTCCACCCCGGGAAGGGCCCGCCCCACGGTGCCCGGGCGAGGGTCCGCGTAACGGTTGGTGGCGATGACCGGCGAGGTCTCGGTGAGACCGTACCCTTCCAGCACATGAATCTCGGCGCCCAGCAGGAAGCCGGCCAGGTCGGCGGACAGAGGGGCGCCGCCCGAGTTGCAGAAGCGCAGGCGCCCGCCCATGCGTGCGCGAATGCGGCTGTAGACCAGTCGGTCGGCCAGGGCCCGCTGCAGAGCCAGCCATGGCCCCAGGCCGCGGCTGGCCGCCTTGCGCGCGGCAAGGCGCAGGGCCAGTTCCGACGCCCAGCGAAAAAGACCCTGCCGGTTGGGCGGCACACTTTCAAGGATGCGGGCGTAGAGTTTTTCGTACACCCGGGGGACCGCTGCGAACACCGTCGGCCGGAAGCGGGTGAAGGCGGTGTCCAGGCCGGCCAGATCGGAAACATGAATGACCGCGGCACCGGAGAAGTAGTAGCAGTAGTCCACGGTGCGCTCGAAGACATGGCAGAGGGGCAGAAACGATAGCGCCTGGTCATCGGCGCGAAAATCAAAGACGCTGGAACAGGCCGAGACGTTGCTGGCGAGGTTGTGATGAGTGAGCATGACCCCTTTGGGATCGCCGGTGGTGCCTGAGGTGTAGATCAGACTGGCCAGATCGCCGGGAGAAACGTTGTCCCGGGTGTTCCGGTAGAGGCCCGGATTGCTGTCGCCCCAGGCGCGTCCGATCTCCAGGGCATGACGCAACGGCATCACGTCCGGGTCCGCCGCCGGCGGATCATCGAAACTGATGACCTGCTCCACGTCACCGCCCTGGCGCCGTGCCTCCATGAAGGTGGCCAGAAGTTCGTTGCTGGAGACCAGGGCCAGGCAGGCACCCGAGTCCTTGAGAATGTACGCGACCTGGGACGCGCTGAGACCGGGGTGAATGGGGACGTTGGCGGCGCCCGCGGTCAGGATGGCGAAGTCGGCCACCATCCACTCCCAGCGGTTCTCAGCGAAAAGCACCACCCGATCCCCTGGCTTGACGCCGTGGTTGTGCAGTGCCAGGGAGAGGGCGCGAATGCGGTCGGCCAGTTCCGCCGTGGACAACCAGCGGGTCCTGCCGTCGCCTTCGCCCCACCCCACCGCCTGGTCTTTTTGATGCGCCGTCAGATAGTGGTGCAGCAGTTCGGTGAGCGTGCCGATGGCCGGCATCACGGTGTCCCGTCCGTTTCCCGGCGGATGCCGTAAGCCTCAAGCTTCTTGTACAGATTGGAGCGGGGCGTGCCCACGGCACGGGCCGTGGCCGCAACATTCCAGCCGTGCTCCCGCAGCTTGCCCACCAACCAGGCGCGCTCGGCGGCGTCCCGGAACTCTCGCAGAGTGGTCGCCTCGGGCGCCACCGCACGCACGCTCTCTTCGGGCAGCGGCGGCACTGTAGTGACCGGAACCAGCACGGCCTCCACCTGGGCGGCGTCCACTACCTGGCCTTCGCCGAGAATCAACAGGCGTTCGATAGTGTTGCGCAATTCGCGGACATTGCCGCTCCAGGCCCCGCTCCGCAGGGCCTGGAGCGCTGCCGGCGTCATGTCCGGCGGCCGGCGGCCGTTCTCCCGGCACCACGCGGTCATGAAATGGCGCACCAGGGCGGGAATGTCCTCGCTGCGCTCCCGCAGAGGCGGCAGCCGCACAGGGAAAACGTTGAGGCGATGGAACAGATCTTCCCGAAAGCGGCCCGCCTGGATCTCCGCTACCAGGTCCTTGTTGGTGGCGGCCAGCACCCGGACATCCACATTCAGGGAGCGGCCGGACCCCACCGGTTCCACCTCGCCATCCTGCAAGGCCCGCAGCACCTTGGACTGGGTGCGCAGGGACATGTCGCCGATTTCATCCAGAAAGAGGGTGCCGCCGTCGGCCTGGACGAATTTGCCCTTCTGCTTCTGGGCGGCGCCGGTGAACGCTCCTTTCTCATGGCCAAACAACTCGCTCTCGATCAGTTCTTCGGGGATGGCGGCGCAGTTGACCCGAATGAACTCGAGGCCGGCCCGCCGGGACTCCCGGTGGATGGCCAGGGCCGCCAGCTCCTTACCGGTGCCGCTCTCGCCGGTGATGAGGATGGTGGCCTGGGTGGGAGCGGCCTTGCGGATCGCCTCCCGGACCTTCTGCATGGCCTGGCTTTCACCCACCAGGGTGGCCCGGTGGCCCGACAACTCGGCCACCTTCTCCTCCAGGTGGCGCTGGCGGAGGGCGTTCTTGCAGGCCACCAGGATCTTGTCGCTGCCCAGCGGCTTCTCGATGAAGTCGAAAGCACCCAGCTTGGTCGCCTCCACGGCAGTGGCGATGTTGCCGTGGCCCGAGATGACGATAACCGGCGCCGTCACTCCATCTTCGCCCAGGCGGCGGAGCACTTCCAGGCCGTCCATGCGCGGCATCTTCACATCGAGAAATATGAGGTCCGGCGAGCCGGCGCGCACCCTCTCCAGGCCTTCCGGACCCGAAGCGGCTTCCACCACCTCGTAGCCCTCATATTCAAGGACCATGCGCAGGGAATCGCGAACCCCCGCCTCGTCATCGATGATCAGGACGTGCGCGCCCACGGCCCGGATTTAAGCACAGGAGACCGGGCCGCGGGAGCCGCCCGCGTCCTACTCCGGGTGAACCCTGAAGGTGATGAAGTTGCGCGCTTCGCCACCCCGGGTGCGGGCCCAGACATAGAAAGCCACGACTTCGTTGTCGTCGACTGCCTCGATGAGAGCGCGATAGTCCCCGAGGCTGGAAACCGCCTTCCGGTTCACTTCCAGGATCACCATGCCGGGGCGCAGCCCTTTCTCGTAGGCATCACCCCGAACCGAGACGTCGGCGATGACCACCCCCTCCACCTCGGAGGGAATCTGGAAGCTGCGTCGCGTGTCGCCATCCAGTTCGGCGACCTCGATGCCCACCTGGTGGAAGAAGGAACGCTCGGGCTCGCTGCTGCTGTCGTCCCGGGTGATGCTGGCCCCCTGAACGATGGCTTCCCGGTCTCCCAGACGCACCCTGGCGGTCCGTTTGCGGCCATTGCGCAGGTAGGTCAGGTCGATGGAGTCGCCCGGGCGGTGGGCCGAGATACGGCTGATCAGGTCGCCGGAACTGGTCAACGGCTCGCCATCCAGAGCCACCACGGCATCGCCGGGGCGCAGGCCTGCCCGGTCGGCCGGCTGGCCGGAGGTCACATCCTGGATGAACGCCCCGTCAAGGTCGGACA
>JAPUKF010000106.1 GCA_027295805.1 Acidobacteriota bacterium
CCTCGATGCGGTCACGCAGGGCGTCGGCTGAAAAGCCCGCGAAGACCACCGAGTGAACCGCGCCGATGCGGGCACAGGCCAGCATGGTCGCCGCCGTCTCGGGAATCATGGGCATATAAAGGCACACCCGATCCCCGCGCCCGACACCGCATCGCTTGAGAACATTGGCGATGCGGCACACGTCTCGCTGCAGCTCCCGGTAGGTGATCCGGCGGTAGCTGCCAGGCTCGTCGGCCGCCCAGATGAGCGCCACCTTGTCACCGTTTTCAGCCACATGTCGGTCCACCGCATTGTGGCAGGCGTTGAGGCGGCCGCCGGCGAACCAGGTGAAATCCAGGTTCTCGAAGCCGCCGGCCGAGACCGTCTGCCACGGCTTCTCCCAGTGGAGGAATGCGGCCTGCTCTGCCCAGTAGGCGTCGGCGTTCTGCAACGACTCCCGGTAGATCTCCCGGTAGCGGTCCATATCGGGTATCGCAGCAGCCTGGGCGATATGGGGCTTGACCGGGACCGTCGGCTCATGAGACATCTCGATCTCCTCCTGCCGGGATGGCTCCACATGATACGGGATCGGCACAAGGCGGGAAAACAAGACGCTACAATCCCCCCTCTTTGCCTATGCTCACGCCACACCACAGTCCGCCATGGCGACGCTGGCCCCCGGCGATTGCACTGCTGGCGCTTCTCCTGCCGGCCGTCCCGTGGGCCGCCGGGGAGACACCGGACCGGGAAGAGGAACCCGTCAAGAGCGATCATGTGGAGCAGGTCGAAGTGCCCGCCCAGCGCGGCGGGGATCCTGCGGCGCCTGTGGGCATGGCCTCGACCGTGGTGGACCCGGCCGCTGAACCGGTCCTCAGCGACGGCGTCGCGGGCCTGGCCGCCACCGTGGCCGGCGTGGCGGAGAATGGCCAGGGGGGTCTGTTTCAATCCATCTCCATCCGCGGCGCCGCGCGCCAGCGCATCCTGCAGATGGTGGACTCGGTACGCATCACCAGTGAGCGCCGGGCCGGGGCGGCCGTGTCGTTTCTGGACCCCCTCCTCATCGGCTCGCTGGACGTGCTGCGCGGTCCCGCCTCGGCAGCGTATGGTGCGGGCGCCCTGGGAGGTGTCCTGGAGGTTCTGCCCCGCCACTTCCAGGGCCCTGTTCTCACCAGCGGTTTCGTGAGCGAGGGCAACACCACAATCCTGCGCGCCGGCGGCGGCAACGAAAATTTTTCGGTGGGTGTCGCCCGCCGAGAGGCGGACAACGGCGAAACCGCAAACGGCGCGACGCGCAACTCGGCCTTTCGCCAGTGGTCGGCGGTTGTGTCGGGGCGCTGGGGAATAGGCCCGCGGCAGTACCGCTTCACCTGGGTGCCCTCCCTGGCCGAGGATATCGGCAAGCCCAACACAGATTTTCCGGAGCGCACCACCATCTATCCCGAAGAAAAGCATCAGCTCATGCGCTTCGTGGCGGAAGGTGACGCCGGCTGGGAGGCCTCCGCCTGGCTCCACCCCCACTCCCTGGATACCCGGGTGACGGAAAGCGACGGCGCCCGCACGCATATAGAACAGGAGTCGGTGGACTTCGGCAGCCGCTGGCGCCAGGAGAAAACTGTCGGCGCCGACGTGCGCCTGCGCTGGGGCGTGGAGACCTTTCATCGCCGCAACGTCAATGCCACGGAACGCCTTGAGCCGGCCGGCGGCGGCGCCCCGCTCAACCAGCGCACCCTGGATGACGCCGCCACCGACGAATTCAATCTCTTCGTGAGCGGAGGCGGCAGACAGGGCCGCATCCGCTGGGAAACAGGCGGCCGCTTCACCTGGCTGCAGCAACGCAATGAAGGCGCCGCCGACGTCGACCACGCGGCCGGGAGCGGCTTCGCAGGCGTGGTGGTGCCGCTCACGGCTCGTCTCAGTTTCAAGGGCCACGCTGGCAGCGGCTGGCGCTCTCCCACTCTCAGCGAGCGGTTCTTCTCGGGCACCACCGGCCGGGGTCGCATCCTGGGCAATCCGGACCTGGATCCCGAACGGTCTTTCGCCCTGGAAGCCGGTCTGCAATGGCTGGGGCGGCATGTTCTCGTCTCGGGCTCGCTGTTCAGGACGCGCATCAGCGATTTCATCGAGCGAGTGGAGATCGCTCCCGATCTTCTAAGCTTCGTCAATCTCACTTCGGGCACGCTGGTGGGCGTCGAGACGGAAGGGACCTGGCATGGCGAGACGGGCTGGCACGCCACCTGGGGCGGCCAGATCATTCAGGGACGTGACGACGACGACCAGGCCCTGGCCGATGTCTCCCCCGACCGGGTCTTCGCCGGTGTGGGCCGTGACCGACGACGCTGGGGCTTTGACGCCCGCCTCACCTGGCGCGCCGCGAAAAACGACCCGGGGAGCAGCGAGAAGGCCATCGACGCGGCCGCCCTCCTTGGGGCGTTCGCGTTTTTTCGCCCGGCACCTGCGTGGCGCCTGGAACTGCGCGGCGTCAACCTCCTGGATGAGGCCTATTTCCCCGCCGCCGACAGCAAAGCCCAGGAAGCCCCGGGCCGGACGTTCGGGCTCTTCCTGACCTGGTCGGGAGACTGATACTTGCCCCTGTGTCCACCCGCCGGATATCCTGCCCCGTTCCCCGTTGAACCCAGGACAAGAATCGAGCCGTCCCGCCGGGAGGATTCATGAGAGGCCGTTTGATTGCCGTCGCTGTTGCCTTCGTTCTGACCGGCGCTGTTGTCGCCGCGCCCGCTGCCCGCATCGACCCGGACCTTCTCGCCGGCATGAAGGCCCGATCCGTCGGTCCGGCCGGCATGAGCGGCCGCGTGGTGGCCATCGATGCCGTGGCGTCCGACCCGCGCATCATCTACGTGGGTGCCGCCACCGGCGGTCTCTGGAAGTCGATCAATGCCGGCCTCACCTGGGAGCCCATCTTCGATGATCAGCCGGTGGCTTCCATCGGCGCCGTGGCCATCAACCAGTCCATTCCCGACATGGTCTGGGTCGGCACCGGCGAAGGCAACCCGCGCAACAGCGTGTCGGTGGGCAACGGCATCTACCGCTCGGTGGACGGCGGGCGCACCTGGGCCCACCTGGGCCTGAAGGACAGCGAGCGCATCCCTCGCATCGTGCTCCATCCCACCGACCCCGACACGGCCTGGGTGGCGGCCCTGGGGCAGGCATGGGGCGAGAACAAGCAGCGCGGCATCTTCAAGACCAGCGACGGGGGCAAGAACTGGCGCAAGGTCCTCTTCGTGGACAACCACACCGGCGGCACCGATATCGTCATGGATCCCACAAACCCCGACCGCCTGCTGGCGGCGACCTGGGACTTTCGCCGCTGGCCGTGGTTCTTTCGCTCCGGTGGGCCGGGCTCGGGCCTGTACGTCTCCAGCGACGGCGGCGAGACCTGGACCCGGCGCACCCCCGAGGACGGACTCCCCGAAGGCGACCTGGGGCGCATGGGCCTGGCCGTGTCACCGTCTCAGCCCGGCCTGGTCTACGCCATCATCGAGACCAAGAAGGAAATCGCCCTCTACAATTCACTGGACAGCGGCGACTCCTGGAACCGCATCGGCGCCGACGACAAGCTGGGCAACCGCCCGTTCTACTTCTCCGACATTCACGTCGACCCGCAGTGGCCGGACCGGGTCTACAGCATGTGGTCCCTGATCAGCGTCTCCGATGACGGCGGCAAGAGCTTCAGGGTGCTGGTGCCGTTCGCCGCCGTGCATCCGGACCATCACGCCATGTGGATCGATCCAGCCGATGGGAACAACATCATCGCCGGCAATGACGGCGGCGTGGCGTTCTCCCAGGACCGGGGCAAGACCTGGCGCTTCGCCGCCAACCTGCCTCTGGCCCAGTACTACCACCTGCGGGTGGACATGGACACGCCGTACCATATCTACGGCGGCATGCAGGACAACGGCTCGTGGCGCGGCCCCGCCAGCGTGTGGGAAAACGGAGGCATCCGAAACCATCACTGGGAAGAAGTCGATTTCGGTGACGGTTTCGACACCCTCCCCCATCCGCTCGACTCCATGACCGGATATGCCATGAGCCAGGAGGGCTTCCTGGCGCGCTGGGATCAGCGAACCGGCGAGCGCAAGGACATCCGTCCCGCCCCGCCCAAGGGAGAAAAACTGCGCTTCAACTGGAACGCCGCCCTGGCCCAGGATCCGTTTGCCGTCGACACCATCTACTTCGGCAGCCAGTACGTCCATCGCTCCCGCGACCGGGGGGAGAGCTGGGAGATCATCAGTGAAGATCTGACCAGCGACAATCCCGAGTGGCAGAAGCAGGACGAGTCCGGCGGCCTGACCCTGGATGTCACCGGCGCGGAGAATTACACCAGCATCATCGCCATCACGCCCAGCCCGGTGGAGAAGGGCGTGCTCTGGGTGGGGACCGATGACGGGCGCCTACATGTCACCCGCGATGGCGGGGACAACTGGACCAGCGTGGAGAGTCGCCTGCGCGGCGTGCCCGCCGGCACCTGGATTCCCCACATCGCAGCCTCACCCTTCGCCGCCGGCACGGCCTTCGTCGTCCTGGATGACCACCGGCGCTCCAGCTGGAAGCCCTACGTCTACCGCACCGACGATTTCGGCCGCACATGGCAGAGCCTGGGCGGCAAGGATATCCAGGGGTACTGCCTGACCATCGAGCAGGATCCGGTGGAGCCGGATCTTCTCTACCTGGGCACCGAGTTCGGCCTGTTCATCAGCATGGATGCGGGTGCTACCTGGATGAAATGGACGCACGGGGTGCCCACTGTCTCGGTCATGGACCTGACCATTCATCCCCGGGAACACGACCTGATCCTGGGCACTCATGGCCGCTCCGCCTACGTGCTGGACGATATCCGCCCCTTGAGGCAGATCAGCGCCACAACCCTGAAAGAACCCCTGCACCTCTTCCCCGTCCCCGACGCCCAGCAGTACAAGGTGAAGCAGACCGGCGCTTCGCGCTTTCCCGGCGCCGGCGAGTTCCGCGGCGAGAACCGTCCCTACGGTGCCCTGATCACCTTCTCACTCAATGTGGACGGCCTGCCCCATCCCGACCCCGACAAGGAGAAGGCCCGCAAGGAGGACGAGCGCCGCGCCGCCCGCATGGCCGGCGAGACGACTGCAGTAGATAAAAAAGAAGACGACGACGCCGAAGACGACGACAAGCCCAAAGCAAAGATCGAAGTCTTTGACCAGGACGGTGAGAAGATTCGCACCCTGGAGCTGAAAGAAGACTTTCACCTGGGTGTGAACCGGCTCGCCTGGAATCTGCGGCGCGATGCCTTCGAGATGCCGCCCACTCAGGAAGAAGGCTTCTTCGGTAACAACGGCCCGG
>JAPUKF010000107.1 GCA_027295805.1 Acidobacteriota bacterium
ACGACAAGATCCGCGCCGACCGCAAGGTCCATGAGGATGAGCGGGACGAGTTGATCTCGGAGCGGAAGGGTCTGGAAGCGGAGGTAGCGACCATCGCGGAAGCCCTGCCCGACTCTCACCTGCGGGTCTTTCAACGCATTGCTGCCGTGCGTGGCGGCGTGGCCCTGGCCGAGGCCGCCAACGGCGTCTGCGTCGTCTGCAACGTGGTTCTGCGGCCTGCTGTGTATCAGCAGGTCAAACGGAACGAACGGATCATCCCCTGCGATTCGTGCGGTCGCATCCTTTACTACCGCGCCGCCAAGGTGAAAGCCGCCGAAGACGCACCCGCTCCGGTCGTGGAAAAAGTCGGCACCCCCGCCTCCAGTCAGGGCGAATGAAAGAACCCGTCCGGGTTCACATCGACGGCGGAGCACGCGGCAACCCCGGGCCGGCCGGATTCGGGGTTCACGTCGAAGATGCCACGGGCAAGGTCGTGGCCGAACTCTATGGATTTCTGGGCCGCGCTACCAATAATGTCGCCGAATACACGGCCTTCATCGCCGCCCTGGAATGGGCCCGGGCTCAGGGTGTGAACCAGCTGCAGGTCTACTCCGATTCCCAGCTTCTGGTGCGCCAGATCGAAGGCGCCTACAAGGTGCGCCATGCCGGCCTGAAGCCGCTCTACGCCCGCTGCCGCCTCCTCATGACCCGGTTTTCTCTCCTGCGCCTGGAACATGTGCGCCGGGAAGAAAACAAGGAGGCCGATGCCCTGGCCAACCGGGCCATGGATGAAGGCGCCGGTAATATTCCCCCACCTAGTTGACTCCGGTTTTCATAAGAACCATATTGAAATTGAGTCCGTCGTTGCCGGGGGGTGGCGTCATCCCGTGGCGCGGCCCGCCCATGGAGGAGTCACGTGAAGATCACCCCCCTGGAGGTCCATAACCATCAATTCGGCAACTCCTTCCGGGGATACGACCGGGATGAGGTGCGCTCCTTCCTGGCCATGATCTCGGAGGAATTCGAGCGGGCGATCTCCGAGGGCACCCGGATCAAGGACCAGATGGTGGAAGTGCGGGAGCAACTCACGGCAACCAAGGGCCGTGAGAAGAGCATCCAGAGGGCCCTGGAATCCGCCGATCGCATCAGCAAAGAGATCAAGGACACTGCCCGGCGTGAAAGCGAAGTGCTCATCAAGGAAGCCCGCCTCAAAGCCAACAAGATCCTCGAGCAGGCACAGGGCCGGGTTCAAGGTGCGGAGGATCGCATCCACGAACTCAGGTCCCTGCAGGGCCGGTTGGAACACCGCCTGCGCGCCATACTGGAGGAGCACGCCAACATTCTGGACCGGGCCCGCAAAGAAGAATCGGGAGAGGAGAAGCTCTTTCTTCTCCAGCGGCCCACCTCAGCCTGACGGGGAAAGGGTTGGGCTCTCAGCTTTTCGTTGCCACGTAGGCGAACGCAGGCGGCAGGTTGCGCCACACCACGGGCGTCTTGCGCACCTGGGGGAACCTGGCCCTGAGGCGCTTCTCGAACCGCCTTGCCTGCGGCAACAGCAGCCCCTGCACGTAGGCGAACGTCGTGAAGCGGCCGCCCGGCCGCAGGACATCCTGCACGGCGCTCAGAATCCGATCCTGCAACGAGCCGGGGAACGCCGCCCAGGGCAGCCCCGAGATCACCACATCGGTTCCGTTCAGGCCGCGCGCGGCGAGGTGCTTGCGGGCATCGGCGGCGTCACCGTTGACCACGTCGGCAGCGGGACAACGCCTGCGGGTGGCGGTGGCGAAGGCGGGGTTGATCTCCAGGGCCATGAAGCGTGCATCCTGGGCCAGATTCTCCAGGATGATCTCAGTCACGATGCCGGTGCCCGGCCCCAGCTCGAGCACCGTTTCGGCACGGTGCAGGTCGGCCTGGGAGATCATCATGCGCGCCAGCCTGGATGAACTGGGGATAACCGCCCCTGTGCGAATGGGAGAGCGGGCGAACTGTCTGAAGAATCCGAGATGGTCCACGGGTATGAAGGGTAGCACCTCGCAGGGCGGAGGAATCCGGGCTCGCTTGCATGGCGGCGGCTCTCGTGGTATCAAGGGGGCGACAATCCGTGCGCCCGGGTCAGGGAAAGGGGTGTGAATCCCCTGCCGCCCGGCGACTGTAATCGGTGACGGAGGCCACATGTCTTGCCACCCGCCGGCAGGTGGAGGGCAAGGAAGCCACTGGGGTATTTGACCCTGGGAAGGCGTGGTCGAAGGTTAAACCGAAAGTCAGGAAACCTACCGGGCGCGGAAGGCTGAACCGACCAGGGGCAGGTTCTGTCGCCAGGATCTTCGCAAGAAAGCTCCCCTTGTGGGAGCTTTTTTCATGAATGAGTCCAACGCGGCAATGGGGACCGGCTCTGTGTCTGCGGTCCCCTCGATAGCCCCTGGGGGACGGGACACGGTGCCGGAAATCCATTGTCCAGGAGGCAGTACCCATGAAGTTCAAGGGATTTCTCATTGCGGGCCTGATGCTGGCTGTTCTGGCCGGGGCGGGTGTCCAGGCTCAGGAGACCGCCGCCGCGGTTCTCAAAGGCACCAGCCTCCGGCTGGGCAGCGACCCTCGGGATCGGGCCGATATTCTCATCGAGGGCGAGGCCCTGGCCCGGCTGTCATGGCAGCGCGACAGACCGGCCTTTCCCGGTGACCGGCCGGGCTCGTTGACAGCTCTTTATGATGCCCGGCTCGCACCGGGCCGGTTCGGTGTGCCGCTGGCGGAAATCTGGGATCAGGACGACACCTTCACCGCCGCCGCCGTCTTTGTCATCGAGCCCGACGGGTTCCGTGCCGATCCCAACGGCTTCTTCGCAATCTCCTGGGGCCTGTGGAACACGACACAGACGGGCATGAACCGGACCGGCGACTTCAGCGACTTCGCCGCCGACTCGTTTGAGCTCCTGGAGTTCGCCTGGTTTCCCAACGTCTCGGACTTTTTCGGCGGGCCGTTTCTGTCGCCTGCCCTCTTTGGTGAAGCCGACGAGGCGAGCCCTTTGTTCCCGTTCCTGGGGGGCTTCGCCAACTTCGCCTTCGGATCCGAGGAGGCCACTCTTCCTCTGGGTGAACCGCTCATGGCCGTCCTGGAGCACCGCCCGGAGGTCGATGCCGTGGTGGTCTCGGTGCACCGGGTGGTCAATGGCGGCAGGGTCGTACCGCTTCCCGGTGCTGTCAGCGTCATCGACCTGACCACCCTGCCCCACCGTGCTTACAGCTTCGATGCCCTGGGCCTCACCTTGTGGCAGGACGGATTCTCGGGTGAGCCCTCATCGCTGCATGCCCGCGTCACCTTCCACCGGCTTGCAGCTGTGCCGGGCCGGGTGGATCGCCTGGAGTCACTGCTGCACCTCCCGCCCGCCGAACGTTGATAAGCAGGCTTGAGGTGTTGCGCCTGATCAACCTGCTGTCCCTCGTGGTGGCCTTCTCGCTGGGGATGTCTCCCACGGCGGCCGCCGTGGGCGGCGAGGTCTCCCTGCCGGTGGACTGCTTGCCGGATCGCGTGGTGGACTGGCAGGCGGCGGCGCCGGATCCTGATCTGCGCTTCGGCGCCGGTCAGCTTCCGGGCATCGTGCTGGGTCCGCCGGGGCCATCATCGGGATCCACAGGGGCGACCAGCGTGGCATCCCTGGGGAATGGTGGCTCGGCCACCCTGGCCTTTGATGATCTTGTCATCGAAAATGGTCCGGGTCCCGATTTCATCGTCTTCGAAAACGCCTTCTTCGTCGGCGCGCCGCCGGCCGAGGAGGCCTCCGACTTCTTTATCTTTGCCGAACCCGCCACGGTGGAGGTTTCCATGGACGGCGTGACATGGACGGCATTCAGTTACGATGCCGCGGCCCTTGCGGCCACGGCCGGAGGCCTGGTGGATCGTGATTTGTTCGCGCGCCTGCGGGGACTGGCC
>JAPUKF010000108.1 GCA_027295805.1 Acidobacteriota bacterium
GAAAACTCTGGTTCAGGTCGTCCCTGGTTTCCAGAATGCACTCCGCCAGCCGGGAAAACGGCACGCAGACATCGGTGACGAATCCTTTCGCTCCGGGGCGCAGGGCAAGAGCCGACCAGTATGCGTCATGGCGGGCCTTCCAGAGCCGGCTGCGCTCTTCCTGGCCGGTCTTCCATTGAAACTCGCCGCCGCCCTGCTCGGCGGCAATGGCAGCAAACTCGCGGGATTGTTCTTCTACGCCTGCGCGGCTGCCGTGAAACTCCAGGAAGAGAGTCGGCTGCACCGGTAGGTCCAGGTGACTGTAACGATTGATGGCATCCATCTGGACTTCGTCCAGAAGTTCGATGCGAGCCACCGGGATGCCTGACTGGATGGTGAGAATGACCGAGTCGATGGCCGCCGCCATATCAGAAAATGAAATAACGCCGGCGGAGATGGCTTCGGGCACGCCATAGAGCCTCAGCGCCACTTCGGTGATGATTCCCAGCGTGCCCTCGGAGCCGACGAAGAGGCGGGTCAGATCGTAGCCCGCAGACGACTTGCGCGCCCGGCGCGAGGTGCGGATGATGCGGCCGTCGGCCAGGACAACCGTCAGGGAGAGGACATTCTCGCGCATGGTGCCGTAGCGCACGGCGTTGGTGCCGCTGGCGCGCGTGGCAGCCATGCCCCCCAGGGTGGCATCGGCGCCGGGGTCCACCGCAAAGAACAGACCAGTGTCGCGCAGATGCCCGTTGAGTTGCTTGCGGGTGACGCCTGCCTGCACCCGGGCGTCCATGTCTTCGGCGTGAACCTCGAGAATGCGGTTAAGATGAGTGATATCCACCGCGATGCCACCTTCATGGGCCAGGAGGTGCCCCTCGAGAGAGGTGCCCCCGCCGAAAGGAATGATGGGATAGCGGTGCTCGGCACACAGGCGCACGATGGCGACGACTTCTTCGCTTGTTTCCGGGTAACAGACGGCGTCCGGCGGGCAGGGTGGGTGCCACGATTCATCGCTGCCGTGATGTTGACGCACCGCCTGTGCCGTTGAGAACCGTTTGCCCAGCATGTGCGCGAGCGCCGGGAACAGGCTGTCTGCTGCTTGCTTCCTGGTGGCCATTATTTCTCCTTGCCGTGCTCCGTCCGGTGGCCGGACGGCGATCATGCCCCGTCTTCAGCCGTCACCCATCATGGCCGATGTGACCGCAGAATGTTAACCTCAGCGCATGCCTGGGCGCCACCGGAAAGATGATGGCTGGCTGCAAAAGACCGGCCGGCTCACTTTCGCGACCATCGCGGCGTTTCAGAAGAACCAGGGTTCCCTCATGGCGGGTGGGTTGGCCTATTTTCTTCTGATCTCGGCCAGCCCTCTGTTTGTGGTGGCTGTTGCTTTCATCGGCATGATCCTCGGGGAGGAATCGGCTCAACAGGCGGCTCTCAGCCGTGTTGACAGCACCTTCGGGGCAGAGGCCGCGAGCCTGGTGGCCCGGATGATCCAGGGTGTGGATCTCTTCTCCGGTGGGGTCGCCGCCTCCATCATCGCCGCCCTGGTGCTCCTGTATGGCTCAACGCGTGCCTTTGCGGCCCTGCAGAGTGCTCTTGATGTCATCTGGGAGATCCCCGAGTCAGGTTCCATCCGCGTGGGTGTGATGCAGATTCTCAGATCCCGCCTGCTGGCTTTTTTGATGGTGCTGGCCCTGGGTCTGCTCATGCTGGTGACCTGGACTCTGGATGTGTTCAGCGCCACACTGGTTAAGCAGATGGGAGACGGGATTCCCCTGGGGTCGCAGCTTGTGTCTTCAGGGAACCGGATCTTTCTGACCCTGTTGCGTGTGGCTTGCCTGGTGGTCATTTACCGCAGCCTGCCGGCAAAGAGGATTTCCTGGCGGGATGTCTGGCCCGGGGCACTTCTGGGTGTGCTGCTGCTCAGTTTCGGGCATTCCCTGATTCGCAGATATGTCCTTTACAGCGGCGTGAGTTCAGCCTTTGGCGCCGCCGGCTCGGTCATCGTGCTGTTGCTGTCGTTCTACTACCTGGCCTTCGTGGTGCTGCTTGGAGCCCAGTTCGCCAAGGTGTATGGGGACCAGCGGCGAAAGGCTTCCTGACCTGGAGCGGCATCCCCGGATGGTATGGGCCATTGCAGAGATCCGCGCCCGCGGTATGTCGGCGACGGCTGCTTCCATGACGGCCCTCCTGCTGACAAGACGATCGCCAAGTATTACACAGATCAAACCGAATTGATTACAAAGAATAAACGAAAGCGGTTGAATGAACCCCTCATTGAGTTAGGCCACCTCCACCTGCTGGAAGTGGGACTTGGGGCTCGTGAGCAGAAGTCCAGGATTGACTCCTCTTAAACCGAGGCTGAATAGCCGAAAATCCTTGACAGTAACCGCCGGTTCCCTTATATAGAGAGGACCAAAAGAGCCGCCAGTCACGGATCACAGTAACAGGACCGCCAATAACAGGATCGCCAGCTCGGGGAAGCCGGCATCGGTGGGGGGGTTTTGTCTTGGAAGCTCGCGCCCTTGGTGCGTTTCAGGGGTTCTGCCAACTGGCAGAACCCCTTGATCGGTCTTTCCCAACACGGGCCAGGGGGATCACACCCAGGTCGGGTCACCGGTTTGCTTCCCCAGGGCCATATTGCCAGCTCATCTCAGCGCCCCAAGTCCGTAATCGGACGGTTGTGAATCAGATCACAATCATCATGGACTTTCTTCTCCGCCCGCAGGGGGCTGATGTATGAAGAGGCTCTGGGTGATCGTGAGCGTGATTGGCATGCTCGGAGTCGCGGACGCCCAATCCGCTGGTGACAGCAGTGGATTCTTGTCACCGGGGTCCAATGCCCCCAGAGGGGTACCTTGGGCCGTACCGGAGAATGCTCACGATCAGGTGGATGGCACCTTTTCCACCAGCGGCACAGATTCAGGGACGAGTCACGATTGGACCAATCTTGGCGTGGCCATTTCCGCCCTGACTGTTGATGGAGTCACAGTTCAGGTGGAACACCGCCACTCCAAGGACTCCAATACGGGCACCTATACCTGCCAGCTTATCGATGATGTGGGCAATCTCTGCGGTTCCCCGAAGACCAGTGTGAATCATGGTCACAAGGCCGAGGCCGTGGAGACTCTGGGGGGGCCTGCTGACACCTGGGGCTGTGCCTTGACAGAGTCGGTGGTAGAGAGTGCCAACTTCGGTATCTCTTGTTACTACACGATGACAGCCGGCAGGGGTGGTGGGAACAGACTGCGAGTGGATGAATGGCATGTGAACGTCCATTTCTCAGCTACAGGTGGTTGTGCCGTGGATCCTGACTGTGACGATGGCTTGTTCTGCAACGGAGCGGAAACATGCCTGGCTACCGTCTGCCAGCCGGGTACACCGCCCGTGGTGGAGGACGGTATCGGCTGCACGGATGACATCTGCGACGAGGCAGGAGAGGTCGTCGTCATCACAGCCAACGACGC
>JAPUKF010000109.1 GCA_027295805.1 Acidobacteriota bacterium
ATCAGGATGTTGATGTGGTTGCTGCCCAGGAGGTTGCCCAGGGCCATGACCGTCCAGCCGCGGCGCAGGCAATGCCTGGTGACGATCATTTCGGGAGCCGAGGTGAAGGCGCCCACCAGAAAGGTGCCCACCAGGGTCTCCGAGACACCGGCCTGATGGGACAGTCTGGCGGCCAGGGAAGGCAGCCACAGGCCCGGTCCGATGACCAGCAGGGAGGCGGCGGCAAACTGCAGCCAGAGCTTGTGGAGAGATGTCCCGGGAGGTTTGGTGTTCCGGGATTCGGTGTTGTTCTCCAATCGCCGGACGCCCGTAAGTCCCAGCATGTAGACCAAGACGATGGCGCCGCCTGCCAGCCATGACACCAGGGCGGCGGGCCCGGGGGTGCGCAGGGCCAGGCCTGCTGTGGCCAGCAGAACAAGGCCTATGACGCCATTGAGAAAGGGTGCGCGGCCGCCGGCGGCGATGACGGGACGGCGGGAGAGGAGATCGGCTGCGCCCAGGATGGTCAGGTTGAACACACAGGATCCCAGAATTTCGCCGACGGCGATATCGGGCAGGCGGCTGATGCCGGCGGCAGCCAGACCGGCCGACAGTTCGGGCAGGGAAGTGACCGCCGCCAGGAAGAACATCCCCATGACATGGTGCCCCAGCCTGGAGTTCTCGCTGATGCGATCGCCCAGGGTGGTGAGAAAACCGCCACTCACGAAGATGGCGGCGAAGCAGAAGAAAAGCGCAGCCAGGAGACCGGTCACGGGGGGCATATTAGCCCATAACTTGCCCCCTGCCACGCCCCCGGCTACCATCGCGGACGTGACTTCTTCCACACCCAGGGTCCTGGTGACCGGTGCGCTGGGGCAGATTGGTTCGGAGCTGGTGAGCGCCCTGCGATCCCGCTATGGCGTCGACCGGGTCGTCGCCAGCGATGTGCGCATGCATCCCCGGGGTAGCGGCCAGAACGGTGCGTTCGAGTACGTGGATGTCACCAACGGACGGCAACTTCAGGGAGTGGTGCGGCGCCACGGGGTGGATACCATTTACCACCTGGCGGCGTTGCTCTCGGCGGTGGCCGAGGAAAAGCCTCAGGTGGCCTGGAATGTGAACATGGGTGGGCTCTACCGGGTTCTGGAGGTGGCCCGGGAGAACCACTGCGCGGTGTTTCACCCCAGTTCCATCGGTGCCTTCGGCCCGGGCACGCCCCGTGAGGCCACGCCCCAGGACACCATTCAGCGTCCCAACACGATTTACGGAGTTACCAAGGTCTCTGCTGAACTGCTCTGCGATTATTACCACCACCGTTTCCAGGTTGAGACCCGGGGGCTGCGCTTTCCCGGGCTCATTTCCCACGTGGCCCCGCCAGGGGGCGGTACCAGTGATTACGCCGTGGAGATGTTCTTTGGAGCCATTCGTCACGGCCGTTATACCTGCTTCCTGCGTCCGGATTCCAGCATGGACATGATGTTCATGCCCGACGCCATCCGCGCTACCATCGAGCTCATGGAGGCGGATGCAAACAAGCTGATTCATCGCAACGCGTTCAATCTCACCGCCATGAACTTCAATCCCCGGGACCTGGCCGCGGCCATCGCCGTCTGCAGACCCGGGTTTGAAATCGACTACGAAGTCGATCCGGTGCGCCAGGCCATCGCCGATAGCTGGCCTCTTTCGGTGGATGACCGTGCCGCCCGGGAGGAGTGGGGCTGGCGCCCTGAATATGATCTGGCGCGGACCTGTGAGGAGATGCTTGACGTGCTGGCGAAGAAGCTCAAGCCGGAGGATGAAAGATGCCCATGAATCGTCTGCACAAGGTCCTCAGAGCCGAAGTCGCTGCCATGGACGAGAAAGGCACCCGCAAGGGCCTGGAGGATGTCATCACTCATGTCATGCCGGCCTCCGGCGGCGCAGGTCCCCGATATCGACTGGCGGCGGAGGGTGACAAGCTGTTCATCAAGATGAACTCCAATTCCTACTTGGGGTTGTGCCTGCATCCGGATGTACGCGAGGCCGAGGAGAAAGCGGTTCGACGCTTCGGGGTCGGCCCTGGTGCCGTCCGCTTCATCAGCGGCACCTATATCACCCATGTTGATCTGGAAAAACGGCTGGCGGCTTTCCACGGCCGGGAGAGCGGCATGATCTTCTCTTCGGCCTACATCGCCACGCTGGGTGTCCTCGTGCCGCTCACCAGCCCCGAAACCCTGCTGGTCAGCGACGAACTCAATCACAACTGCATCATCAACGCCATGCGCCTGTCCCGTCCGGCCGCCAAGAAGGTGTACAAGCATCTGGACATGGATGCTTTGAAAGGGATCCTCAGAGACGCCGCCGGTCACTACCGGCGGGTCATTGTGGTGACCGACGGCGTGTTCAGTATGCGCGGCGACCACGCACCTCTGGATGTGATTTCCGGCATCTGTCGCGAGTTCGATGGGCAATTCCCCGAGAACGTGGTTCTGGTGGTCGACGATTCTCATGGCGTGGGCGCCTTCGGGGCCAGCGGCCGCGGTACCGAGGAGATCACCGGTGCCTCGGACGTGGATATCCTGGTGGCTACCCTGGGCAAGGCTCTGGGAGTCAATGGTGGCTATGTGGTGGGGAACAGGGTTCTCATGGATTACCTGCGGGAAACGGCCCCCATGTACATCTATTCCAACCCCATCACCCCCGCCGAAGCCGCCGCCGCTTTGCGGGCCCTGGAGATCCTCGACAGCCCGGAAGGCGTTGCCCTGGTGGAGAGCCTGCAGGCCAGGACCCGGCGCTTTCGCCAGGGCCTGGTGAAAGCCGGCTACCAGACTCTGCCCGGCGAGCATCCGGTGGTCCCCCTCATGGTGCGTGACACCACTCGCACCAAAGCCCTGGTCCGCCATCTGAAGAGGCGGGGAGTGCTGGCCACGGGGTTGGCCTATCCGGTGGTGCCCCGGGGTGACGAGGAGATCCGCTTTCAGATCAATGCCGACCATACCGACGCCGACATCGACGAGGTGCTGGAGATCCTGGAAGCGGCCCGCACCCGCACCTGACAAGGTGGTCCGGAACAACCCCATCTGCATCTCCATGTTCCAGGTGGTGGGCGGCCCCGGCCTGCTGCAGCCTTTCCTGAAGGCCGGGACGTGATCCGGAGGCCCCCGGGCGGCTGGTTGCCGGCCGCCCTCATCCTGCTGCTCATTCTGCTGGCCGTGCACGGCATTTACCGCAAGAACCTGGAGACCTCCCGGCTGACCTTCCAGGCCCGCGCAAACCTGACCCTGGCCCGGAGCGAGAAGCCGTTCACCGAGGCGGTGGGGGAGTTC
>JAPUKF010000011.1 GCA_027295805.1 Acidobacteriota bacterium
GTCCTCCTCAGGATCGGGGGCGTTCGTGTCGGCCTGGATGGCCAGGAAGGTCCAGCGCGGGCCGGCATCCTCTCGGAATGTGGTGTCGAAATTGGTGGGCAGGTCGGAAGTCGAGAGGCCCATGGTGAGCGGGTCGGAAGCCGCTTCCGGTGTGAAGGCCAGGGTGTTGTTATCCCCCTCGGTGGGCGGGGTGAACAGGAACAACTCGTAGCCGGCCGGAAGGAAATTGGCAAAGCCCGAGAACTGGGCCTGCTCGATGACCACACCGCCGCCCTCCCAGACGTACTGGCGCACGGCATCGGCGGAGACGAAGATTGAACCGGAGGCCGCCGTGAGCCAGAGCACATCGAACGCTTTCAGGGTCGCAAGATCCAGGGCTTCCGGCACCAGTGCCTGCACCACGGTGAAACCCAGACGCTCCATCCGTTCCTGCTCGCCGGGGGTAACGGACTCGTTGACGTACAGGACGCTTTCGCCTGTCTGCTCAGGGGACGTGAGCCCCTCCGGTGCCGGGGAGCGTGTCTGCTCCACCCGGTTCCCCTCCCCATCCAGCAGCAGGCCGTCGGCATCCAGAGTCCAGCCGCTGGCGCGGGGCCGTCCCGGCTCGCTGCGCCGGCCAATACTCCGGGGCACCGGTGCCCCCATCTTCATGAGGGAGGCCAGTGAACCGCCTTCCGTTGCGGTCGCGGAGATCGGACTCGGGGCACCACCCAGATCCACCGACTCGGCGTGGAATGCGACCGTCTCGCACCCCTGGTTCACCATATCCAGGGACAGGGTTACAACCACGCCCGCTTCGACGGAGGGGTCGAAGGTGGCAGGCAGCACCAGGTTCGGCGGCGCGCTGACCTGGATAAGGAAGGTTCGCAGGTCCGAACTCCCGCCGACATCACGCACCATCACGCGGAAGACGGCATTCTCGCATTTCTCAGGGATCCCGAAGATGGCGCCACTCGAATCCAGTTCGAGCCCGACCGGCAGAGCCCCTTCACGCAGTTCGAAATTGTAGGGTGTGAAGCCTCCGGTCGCCTGAAGAAAAACCGTGGTGGGTGGGTCTCCGTCCAGGTAGGGCAGGCCCTTGGTTGCGTCCGGCAGAGCCTCCGTGACAAAAACGACATCGTCCTGGGCCATGACCGGAGTGGCCGCCAAGAGGCAGGCCAGCACCGCCATCCCCAGGGAACCTGCCTTGGCCGGCACAGCGAAGAATCGTCTGTGGGAGCGCATACTTGCTTTCATTGTACGCCGAGCGCTGCCGCTTGGCTTCAATCAGTGCTGCAGATCTCCAGCATATTGAAGAAATAAGCGATCTCGGTTGCTGAGGTCTCGGGTGCATCGGAGCCGTGGGTTGCGTTGCGCTCCACGTTGGTGCCGAATTCCTTGCGCAGGGTGCCATCCTCGGCCTTGGCCGGATCGGTGGCACCCATGAGGCGCCGCCAGGTGGCGATGGCATCGGGACGCTCCAGAACCATCATCACCACCGGGCCGGAAGTCATGAAACGGGTCAGATCGGCGAAAAACGGGCGCTCCCGATGCACGGCGTAAAACCCCTCCGCCTGGTCTTGAGACAGGCGCAGCATCTTGAGACCCGCAATGCGAAATCCTTCCTTGAGAATGCGATCCAGGATGCCGCCCAGGTGGCCGGCGGCCACTGCATCGGGCTTCACGATAGCCAGTGTGGTTTCCATGTACGTTGACTCCTCAGTTGCCGCTGTTGAGAACTGTCTGCACGGCCTCACCGATTCCGGCCGGGCTATTCACCACATTGATGCCGGCGGCGGAGAGAGCGGCCATCTTATCCACGGCGGCCCCCTTGCCACCTGAGATGACAGCGCCGGCATGCCCCATCCGCCGTCCCGGTGGGGCGGTCTGCCCGGCAATGAACGAGACCACCGGCTTCTTGAAATGAGCCTTGATCCAGACGGCCGCCTCTTCTTCGGCGCTGCCACCGATCTCACCGATGAGCACCACGGCTTCGGTGTCGGCGTCATCCCGGAAGGCCTGCAGGGCATCAATGAACTCGGTGCCGATGAGAGGGTCGCCCCCGATGCCGATGCAGGTGGACTGTCCGATGCCACGCCGGGTGAGCTGGTCCACGGCCTCGTAAGTCAGCGTCCCGCTGCGAGAGATGACACCCACCCGTCCCGGCTTGTGGATGCGGCCGGGCATGATGCCGATCTTGGCTGAGCCCGGGGAGATGATGCCTGGACAGTTGGGGCCGATGAGGCGGGTTTCGCTGCGGCGCACCACCGGCATGACCCGGATCATTTCCATGGTCGGGATCCCCTCGGTGATACACACAGCCAGACCGACCCGGGCGTCGACAGCCTCCAGGATGGCGTCGGCGGCGAATGGCGGGGGCACGAAGATGACCGAGACATTGGCCCCCGTGGCAGCCACGGCGCCCGCCACTGTGTCGAAGACGGGCACTCCTTCATGCGTGGTGCCACCCTTGCCGGGCGTCACACCGGCCACCACCTGCGTCCCGTACTCCACCATCTGCCGGGTGTGGAAGGTGCCTTCCCGGCCGGTGACTCCCTGCACCACCAGACGGGTCTCAGGCCCCACGAAGATGCTCATGACTGCTCCCTGGCGGCCGCCACGGCCTTGGTGGCGGCGTCCTGCATGCCTTCGGCGACGATGAAGTCGAAGTTCGAGTCGGTGAGAATGCGGCGCCCCTCAGCCACATTGGTGCCCTCCATGCGCACGATGACCGGCACCGTGACGCCGGCCGTGCCCACGGCATCGGCAACACCTTGGGCCAGCAGGTCGCAGCGCAGGATGCCTCCGAAGATATTGATCAGAACAGCCTTGACCGATTCATCGGAGATCAGGATCTTGAACGCGTTGGAAACCTGTTCGGCGCTGGCGCCGCCACCCACGTCCAGAAAGTTGGCAGGTTGCCCCCCTGCCAGCTTGATGATATCCATGGTGGCCATGGCCAGACCGGCACCGTTGACCATGCAGCCCACATTCCCGTCCAGCTTGATGTAGTTGAGACCATGCCGCGATGCCTCGACTTCCAGGGGATCTTCCTCGTCGGTATCCCGCAGTTCCCGGATTTCCGGGTGGCGGTAGAGAGCGTTGTCGTCAAAGTTCATCTTGGCGTCCAGGGCCATGACCTCGCCCGCGGCGGTGACCACGAGAGGATTGATCTCGGCCAGGGATGCGTCGCTTTCCTGAACGCAGCGCACCAGCGCCGCCATGAGCTTGACGGCGCCCTTGAGGGCCGGTCCCGAAAGACCCAGACCGAAGGCCAGGCGCCGGGCCTGGAACGGTGAAAGACCCACCGCCGGATCGATGGCCTCCTTGAGAATTTTCTCAGGCATCTCGGCAGCCACCTTCTCGATCTCCACGCCCCCCTCGGCACTGGCAATCATGGTCAACCGTTCACTGCTGCGATCCAGAGTGACGGCCAGATAGAGTTCACGGTCGATGTCCAGAGTCTGCTCCAGAAGCAGGCGCCTGACCACGCGGCCCCCCGGTCCGGTCTGGGGTGTGACCAGCGTCATCCCCAGCATCCTGGCGGCCAGCTCAGCGGCCATGACCGGATCATCGGCTTTCTTGACGCCGCCCCCCTTGCCACGGCCCCCGGCATGGATCTGGGCCTTGACCATGCAGGGGCCGCCGAGACGACTGGCGACCTCTCGCGCTTCATCGGGTGTGCGTGCGACTTCGCCCCTGGGCGTCGGCACGCCGTACGACCGGATGATTTCCTTGGCCTGGTACTCGTGAATTTTCACCATGGCTCCGACACGAGCCCCTCCTGCGTCCGGGAAACCAGCGGGCGGCTCCCGGGAGCCGGACGGTGAGATGACTCGTGGAAAAGGGAGCGGGATTGTACCAAGGCGGCCACAGGCGCACAATGCGCCGCCAGGCCCCACCGGCGCAGATGGCGCGAGCTTCAGCCGTTGGCGCGGGAAGGGAATCTCAGGTTGGAGTCAGGAGCTGCTCTCCACCTGGATCTTCTTGGGGCCCATGCTCTCGGCCTTGGGCAGCGTCACCCTAAGGACACCGTTGTTGTGTTCGGCGCGGATGCCCTCCTGGCGGATGGTGGCCGGCAGGGTGAAAGAGCGCCGGAAGAGGCCGTAGCCCCGCTCCATCCGATGGAAATTCTCCTCCTGGACGTCTTCATCAAGGCGGCGCTCACCGGCCAGGATGAGTGAGTTCCCCTCCACGCGCACATCCAGGGATTCAGGGGCAAGACCGGGCAGGTCGGCCAGCATCACGATGTCATCCGGGGTCTCGAAGATATCCACCGTCGGTGTCCAGCCGGCACGGCCGCTGCCCGGTTCCTGGCCCCCCTGGGATCGCACCATGGAGTCCTCGAACATGCGGTTCATGCGCTCCTGGATGCGGAGCAGATCCTTGAAGGGATCCCAGCGGGTCAGGGTCATGGAAACACTCTCCTGTCAAGGGTTTCAGGCTGTTCGTGATTGTACCACGGTCGCTCCGTTCGCGCCCTCGCCCACCGCCTCGCGGGGACGGAAGACCAGCTTGCCTCCTTCCACGTCCACCAGGACCGACTGCCCGCTGGCCACCCGGCCTCCCAGGATCTCCAGCGCCAGAGGGTCGGCCACCTGTTTGCTCAGAACCCGTTTCAGGGGCCGGGCGCCATAGACCGGGTCAAAGCCAACTGCCGCCAGATGGGCTCGGGCCGCAGGCGACAGCTCCGCGTCAATACCCCTATCCGCCAACAGCCGGCGCAGGCGCTGGAACTGGATGTTGACGATCTTTTCAAGGTGCTCACGTTCCAGGGGGTGAAACATGATGATGTCTTCGAGGCGGTTGAGCATCTCGTGCCTGAATCGCTGGCGCAGACG
>JAPUKF010000110.1 GCA_027295805.1 Acidobacteriota bacterium
ACCTGAAACAGGCCATTCAGGCGACGTTCGGGCACTTCTGGACCGAATCTTTCGGGCAGATTTATCCTGAGCTGGGAAGACTTGCCCAGGCCGGGCTGATCACGGCCTCACCCTCATCCGTGGCGGATGGCAAGACTGCCGGGTCACCGGGCTCTACCGGCGGTGGGCGCCGGGTGGTCAGGCGGGGGCGCCGGGGCGCCCCCCGGCAGGTCCATGAGTTGACCGACGCCGGCCAAGCCTACCTCGATGAGTGGCTGATGGCACCGGCCCGCAGCCAGGTGCGGCGCGATGAGCTGCTTCTCAAGCTCTATTTTGCCGGTCGAAGGGCACCCGCCATCGGCCTGGAGCATATCGCCCGCCAACGGACCGATCTCCGCCGGCGCCTGGCGCTGCTCTCGCGGGTGGAGTTGCGCTTGCGGAAGGTTTTGGATGATTCGCCGGGCCTGATCGGCTGGCTGGCCGGCGTGCGTCACGGCGTCCTCGTGGCCGAGGCCGGGCTACGCTGGTGTGATGAAGCGGAGGAACTGCTGGCGACGGCCGTCAGCCGTTCCGCGTCGTGAGAGATGCCACGATCTCTTCGATCCGCCGGCGGGTCTGGGGCGCAAACCAGCAGTCCAGGAACTCGTCCCGATGGGCATCGTCATGGGCGCGGATCCGTTCCACTGCCGCCTGGTGGAGGTAGCTCTTGGTGCGTGTGAGAGCCATGGCGCCACGGTTGCAGAACCTATCCAGTTGTTCCCGGCAGTATGGCTGCAGACGGTCTTCATCCTGAACGGCATGCACCAGGCCGGCGGCCACGGCCTCGTCATCGCTGAAATTACGCCCCAGGAGGGCCACTTCGGTCAAGGCGGGCCGGTGCACGGTTTCACGGAGAAGCTGGGTGACACCATACGGCAGCGGCACACCGACCTTGACTTCGTTCAGGCCGATCTGGGCGCCGCGGCGCAGAACGCGGAGATCGGCGGTCAGGGCCAGGACGCAACCGCCGGCAACGGCGTGGCCCGTGAGAGCCGCTACCACCGGCTTGGGAAAGGAGTACAGATCCAGAAGAGTGGATGCGAACAGGGACATGAAATCGTTCATGGCCGGCCGTTCCAGGGGGAGCAGTTCCTGGAGATCCAGGCCCGGCGAGAACAGCTTGCCCGCCGACGTCAACAGCACGGCCCGCACCCGGGAGTCGGTAGCCGCCCGGGAAAATGCCTCGCCCAATCCCCGGAGGAGATCGAGATTGAGGGCGTTGCCGTGGCGGCCCTGCATGCACACGGTTGCCACGGAACCGTCGCGGCTGAATACAACAGGGTTGGTGTTGACGCTCATGGCTCTCCTCGCCTGGCGGGTGCCGGTGCAATCGCATTTTAGCGGAATGACTCAGATTGGCTAACGGTGCAAGCGATCCATGGTGGTGCGCAGATTGTTGTTTTTGCCGGGGAAGTGGTTTCCTGCCAGAGAGATCCACCTCTCCGGGCGGCTGAATGCGGATAAGTCTCATGGACTCATATATTTACCTTGTTTCAGGCCTGTTCCGGACCCAGCCCGCCTCCATCACCACAATTTCCGCACCACCATGGTCTTCTATTCCTGAAGGCACGCGTGTTGTACAGAGTGAGACATGGCCCGGCGTCCCTGATCGGGCAGGAGGGATGGCAATGCAGATCCAGAGAGCACAACTGGCCGTCGTGGCTCTTGCACTTCTGGCCGGCGGTTGTTTCACCCGCGAAGAGACCATCGAGGTGCGGCCTGACGGGTCAGCCCTGGTGACCTACGAAGTGGAAGGCGGCCGCGCGGAACTGGCTGCGGCGGCCGGATTGCCGGGGGCCGCGGGCTGGAAGTTGCTGGAGGAGACGGTGACGGCAGGGGAGGATGGGGAGAAGATCCAGCGTTCCTGGGGCCTCGAACTGGATAACCTGAACCTGTATCCACGGGTTCTGGCCGGCCGAGACGATCCTTTAGCGTCCACGGCCCCGGCCATGGAAACGACCCTTGAAATGGATCGGCAGCAAGGGAGAACGGTTTATACATTCACTCGCCGCTACATCGGGCGGCGGGCAGGCAAGTTCGAGGACCTGAAAGAAGATTCGGACACGGCGCCCCTCATGGAACGTGCCGGGGAGGAAGGCTTCGGCGCTCTCACCGCAGAGGAACGGGACAACCTGTTCACCGGCCTGGCCGAGTACGAGGCCGCCGCCATGTGGCTGCGGGTGCGGGATGCCCTGGGTGAGGCAGTGCTGGCCGGAAACCTGGGCACGACGGCCTATGAGGAGACCGTGGCCAGGGTTGAAACCTTCCTGCAGGAGCGCCTGACGGGCTCTTATCTGCAGACCTATTTTGCCGCTGATGAACAGACTCAGGATCGTGAACTGGCGCGCCTGCGCGCTGATCTGCGTGTTCAGGTCGGCAGATTGTTGCCGGCTGGCAGCCTGCCGGGGATACTGGACCTTTTGGAAGAGGAGGAACGGCGTTTCCAGGTCACTCAGGACCTGAGTGATGATTCATTCTGGTTGACGGTGAAGATGCCCGGGACCGTTGTGGCCGGCAATGCCCTGATGATCGAGGAGGATGAGGCCGCCTGGGAATTCAGCGGCGCTGACCTGCTCAGAGGCGACCTTGTCCTGACGGCGGTGAGTGTTCTGGAAAACGGACAGCGCCCGTGACCATGGATGATCTCCTGCGCCGGGAAGAGGTGGACTGCCTGGACAGTCTGCTGGAAAAATATCGCGGCCATGTCTGGCGCCTCGCTTTCCGCTTTGTCCAGGATGCCGACGAGGCACAGGATGTGACCCAGGATGTGCTTCTCACCCTTTACCGGCAGGCGGCACGTCTGCGGCCTGGGACACGGTTGGCAGCCTGGCTGACGCGGGTGACCTCCAATGCCGCCCTCAATGCCGGGCGCAGGCGTACCACCCGCCGGCGCTATCACCTGGCGGCGGCGGCGGAGCCGCGCCCGCGGGGATCGAATCCTGAAGCGGGGCTGGTGGGGATGGGGCTGCGCCGGGCCCTGGACGCTCTGCCTCGCGGGCAGAGAGCGGCCGTCACCTTGCGCCTGCTGGAAGAGAAAACATTCCGTGAAATTGCTGAGACGTTCGGCGTCACCGAAGGCACGGTCAAGGTTCAGTTTGCCCGGGGTCTGCGCCGGTTGCGCCGCGAGATGGAAGAAAACAGGAGTGAGACATCATGAGCCCCTGCCGTGAATTCGAGGACCTGCTGCCGTTGCATGCCGTGGGAGAGACCGGGCTGGATGAAGCGCTGGCCGTGGAGGAGCACCTGGGTGGCTGCCCGGCCTGCCGCGAAGAAGTTGTCGCTTTGCGGGAACTGAGTCTGTCCCTGCGCCGCGAACTGGGTGATGTGCCGCCGGTGCCGGACCCGTGGCTCGCGGATACATCCACCCCGGGTGCAACCCTACCACTGTCGGTGCTGGGTCTGGCCGGCTGGCGCGGCTTAGCGCTGGCGGCCGGCCTGCTCCTGGCCGGGATCCTGGTGGGTCGCTGGAGTATGCCCGAACAGCCCGGCATGAGCACACCCACACCCGTGATAAGCACAGCCGGCGCCGTTGCTCCATCCCTGCTGGCCACGGCTCTGCGCCGCCCGGCCGCGTTCTCGGTCTTCTCGCCGGCGGCGCGGCGCTTCCTTTCAGAGGTGGCTCATGGCAAGGGGCAGGCTATTTCGCCCGCACGAACGCAGCCGTGATGAGAGACACCACCAAGCTGGTGACCATGGTGCCGATCACGCCAAAAAGGGCCTGCCAGAAGGGGGTCTGCAGGGCGGCATTGACTTCCATGGCCGCCTGGATTTCGGCTTCATTCCAGCCCTGGGCCACGTAGGTCTGGCGGCCCATCTC
>JAPUKF010000111.1 GCA_027295805.1 Acidobacteriota bacterium
GCATACGCTCCCTGCAGCCTCTCCTGGCCCAGCCGGATGGCCGCCCAGCGCTGATCCGACGTCGCGTGGGTCGGCTGCACGGAGGCGATGACCCCTAGCGGGGCGTAACGCGGGATATCAACCGGACGCAGCACCTGGGCATGCTCCACCCGCGGGCGCGGGTCGGCGACATCCGGATGGTCGCGGCGGGCCTTTTCCACGGCATCCAGAACCATCCGATTCGCCCGGTCACCGATGGCGTGCACCGCCACCTGCCAGCCGCCGGCAAAGGCACGGCTCATCAGCCGATCCAGGGTCTTCTGATCCCGCAGCAGAAGCCCGCGGGTCGCGGGCTGATCCGCGTAGGGCTCTTCAAGGGCAGCGCCGCGGGAACCGAGAGCCCCGTCCACGCCCAGCTTGATGGCGCGGACCGTGATCATGCCATCCCCCTCACCGAGAACCGGCGGCCGCACAAAATACGCTTCCTGGCCGGGATAAGCGCCATTGCCACCCAGCATCACATAGACCCGGATGGGCAACCGCCCGGCGGCCAGGAGTTCCCGATAGAGATCCACCATGCCCCAGCCCGGATCCTGCGGGTCGTCCAGCCCCAGAGTCGGGTTGTAACCCACGCCGGCATCATGAACGCCGGTGAGACCCAGAGCTGCCAGATGGTGAACGGCCAGGTCCAGGGCTTCCAGTTGCTCGGTGCGCGAGGGAGGTGTCACGTGGGCTTCCACCAGGCCGATGGCATTGTCAATGAGAACACCGGTGGGCTCTCCATCCGCATCATGGAGGATGCGTCCCCCGGGAGGATCCGGCGTGTCACGGTTGATGCCGGCACGGACCAGAGCCACTTCATTGGCCAGCGCGGCATGCCCGTCCACTCGATCCAGAAGCACCGGGTGATGGGCCACAGCGGCCGACAGATCCCGGTGATGAGGGAACTCGCGCCCCTCCCACAGACTCTGGTCCCAGCCACGGCCCAGGATCCAGGAGCCACGCTCCTGCTCTGCTGCCCGGTCCGCGGCCCGCCGGATCAATTCGGCATATGTCCCGGCACCCCGCAACTCGACCCGGCGCAGGGAAAAACCCAGACCCAGAACATGCCCGTGGGCGTCCACCAGGCCCGGGACCACCACATGGCCGCGCAGATCCTCCAGGCATGTGGCCGGCCCGGCCATGGCCTCGATGCGTGAGCGAGGTCCGACCCCGACAACGCGGCCGTTTTTCACGGCCAGGGCCTCGGCCCTCGGCGCATCGTCCTCACCGGTCAGAACAGTGCCGCCCACCAGGATCCAATCCGGTGCCTCCCTGTCTTCGGTCGCCATCCCCCCATCACCTCCTCCGCAGGCTGTTGCCAGGAGCAGCCAGACCAGGCTTGTGGCGATCCACGTCCCGGTGTTCATGCTTTTTCCCTGGCCATGCCCTGCAAACTCAGATCGTATCCGGCCATTTCATGCTCCACGAATGTCTTGAATGACTTCACCAGGCGCTTCTCCACCTGGCGCATCCCCTCACGGGTCATCTCGAAGCGGTCCGCCAGCTCCTGCAGCGTCAAGGGGTCTTCCGCCGCCAGCCGATCCTGGAACACAGCCTTTTCCCGGGGAGCAAGAGTGGCCGCGAAGCGGGCGAATTGCTCACGGAGGATACGGCGTGATTCTTCTTCGGCCACCACCTCATCAGGCGCCGGCTGCACTGCCGGCAGAAGAGAAGCGTGGGTGTCCGTCGCCCCCTCCCCCAGCGGAGCATCCAGGGAAGCGTCCTTGTAATCCAGCGCCTGCCCGACTTCCACCACGTCCTTCTCCGAAACTTCCAGTTGACGCGCCAGATCCGCCGGCCGGGCGTCCGCGCCCTTGAGTCGCAGTCTCTCCTGCTCCCGCCGCAGATTGAAGAACACCTTCCGACGGGCGTTGCTGGTGCCGAACTTCACCAGGGACCAGTTGTCCAGCAGGTACTTGAGCATGTAGGCCTTCACCCACCAGGTGGCATAGGTCGAGAACCGGAGGCCACGATGAGGATCAAATTTCTCGATGGCCTTCATGAGCCCCACGTTTCCCTCTTGTATCAAGTCGAGGACGTTCTGCCAGGTATTGCGGTATTGAAAGGCGATACTCACCACCAGGCGAAGATTGCCGGTGGCCAGGCGCACCGCCGACTGGACATCTCCATCCCGGCGGTAACTCAGGGCCAGTTCCCGCTCCTCTTCAGCTGTGAGCAGGGAATAGGCCGAGATCTCGCGCAGGTAGCGGTTCAGGGGGTCCAGGCGGGCAAGGCTGGTGCCGTCGGCGGGCGACGGCATGGGCACCAGGCTCATGGGTTGCGACGCCGTCTCACTGCTGGCGGCATCGGTCCGCGGCGCGGCCGGCTTCCGACGGCGGGTCTGTCCTTCACGCGCCAAACAGCCCTCCCGGGGGCGGGGGGAAATGTGACCCCGGCCTAGTCGATCCGTTCAAAGTCCACGTCATCAAACCAGGCCGTGCCACTCATGCCCAGCAGTATGCCGAATCCGGCCCGGACTGTACTCGCCGGCGCGACAAACTCAGCCGTGAGTCGGGTCCAGTCCAGAGTACCCACCGCCGAATCGGTTTCACCCCGGCTGATCACATTGCCAGCTTTGTCGAAAAAGATCACATAGAGGCCGCAAACTCTTTGTTGCATTCCTTTCTGCTCAACCTCCTCGGTCTTGACCCACGCGGAA
>JAPUKF010000112.1 GCA_027295805.1 Acidobacteriota bacterium
ATGGAGGCCCTCATCGCCTATCTGGGCAGTCAAGGAAAGGCCGTGTATCCCGATGCCAACAGCACACTCCGCGTGACCTTCGGAACAGTGAAGGGTTCCACACCCCAGGATGGATTGCGTTACACGCCATTCACCACTCTCGAGGGTGTGGTGGCCAAAGATACCAGCGAGTCGCCCTTCGATACACCTGCCAGGCTGCTGGCGGCCATGCGCGATCCCGCACAGCGGCGGTTCGCCGACCCACGGCTTGGTTCGGTGCCTGTGAATTTTCTCAGCACCCTGGACAGTACTGGTGGCAACTCGGGCTCGCCGACACTCAATGGCCGGGGCGAGCTGGTGGGGCTGTTGTTCGACGGCACTTACGAGAGCATCATCTCGGACTGGGATTTCCTGCCCAAGAAGACCCGCTCCATCCATGTGGATATCCGCTATGTCCTGTGGGTGATGGATCAACTCGGTGGTGCCAATCATCTGCTGGCCGAAATGGGGGTTCCCATGACCTCCGAACTGCGTGCCGGCGCCGCGGGCAGGTGACTTTGTCGGGTTTGCCGCCAGAAAAAGAAGATGAGAGATCGTCGGCCACCGCCGGCGATCTCCCTCTCCTGCAGCGTATCTTCGAAGTAGCCAACGACGGCATCATTCTCGTGGATACGGCGGCGAATCGTGTGCTCAAGGCCAATCGCCGGGCCCATGAGCTACTGGAATACGCTCCTGGTCAGTTGATGCAGGTGCCGGTGTCTGCCATCTTCCCCGACGAGATGAGCAAATTGGAGGCATTCATGCAGTCGGTGGCTCGCGACGGCGAAGGCTGGACCGATGAACTGCAATGCATGACCGGCCGTGGCCGGCGTGTACCGGCCGAGATTTCGGCATCACTGCTGGATCTGGATGGGCGCAACTGCATGCTGGCGGTCATGCGGGACATCTCTCTGCGCAAAAGCTCCGAAGAGCGCTTTCATCTGGCCTACGAGCGCCTGCGCGCCGACATGGAGTCGGCCGCCCGGATCCAGAGGTCTCTGCTGCCCCGGGTCTCGCCGGTCGTGGCCGGGATGCGATTTGCCTGGGAAGTCTTCCCATGCAGCGAGTTGGCGGGCGACACTCTCAATATTTTTCACCTGGACCGGGATCACGTGGGCTTCTTCGTGCTGGATGTGAGCGGCCATGGCGCCGCCGCCGCCATGCTGTCCATGGCGATTCATCGTCTTCTAGCGCCCAGCCCGGGGCCGCCATCGGTCCTCTTTCGCCGCCGTCCGGACGGCACCAGCGGCGATATAGCCACACCGGAAGAGGTCTGCCAGGCCCTGAATACCCATTTTCAGATGGGATCGGATGTGCCTCAGTATTTCACCCTTGTCTACGGCATCCTGGACGGGCGCAGCGGTGAGGTCCGGCTGGTGGTCGCAGGGCACTGTGCACCGGTTTATGTCCCTTCCGGGGATAGACCCCGGGAGGTTCCCGGCAGCAATTTCCCCATCGGTTTCTTTCCCGACGCCTGCTATGAGGCCCACACTCTGAAACTGGAACCTGGAAGCCGCCTCTACATTTATTCCGACGGGTTGACAGAAGCGGCCGACGGTGACGGCGAGCAGTTCGGGCGACCGCGGTTGATGCATGCCATAGAAGAAGCGCGGGACGAATCGCTGCGCGGCAGCCTCACCAGCCTTCTGGGTTCCATGCGGGGGTGGAGCCATAACGCCAGCCTGGCTGATGATGTCTCTCTGCTGGCTTTTGAAGTCGCCCCGGCCCGTTCTCCTCTCTGACTCGTGGGAATGAGCCGACGTTCACTCTTTGTCCGCTGGCTGAAGCGTCCGGCCGAACCGGCATCCCAGTCCGGCGAGGCCAGAACCCAGGTTCTGGTCGCGAACCGGTTGCCGGGAAGGAAGACCGTTTTCTGGAGTTGTGCGAGCGCTGCGCCGACTGCCGAGACGCCTGTCCCTACACCGTCATCCTGCCCCTGGGCCCCGCCTACGGCGAGGCGGAAGGAACGCCGGTCATCCTGCCTCAGGACGATGCCTGCCGTCTCTGCGACGATCTACCCTGTATCGCTTCCTGCCCGCCAGGGGCTCTTCAACCTGTGCCCCGGGAGGATGTGAACATGGGCCTGGCACGCCTGGATTCCACGCTCTGCCTGGCGGTGCGGGGTGAATCCAGCGACTCCTGTGTCGCGTCCTGCCCTCTGGGTGAAAAGGCCTTGCGTTGGGCCGGGGACCGGCCCGAGATCCTCGCGGCGGGTTGTACCGGTTGCGGCATGTGCGTCGAGGTCTGCCCCGCCCGGGCGCGCGCCCTGGCCATCGACCCGGCAGGAATGTGAGGCGCACATGCCTCCGCCTTTCGGCATGAGCAACCAGCCGGGGGAGATTCCCGAGGACCGGACCCTCGAGATTTCGGCCGAGGTGCTCCGGGAGTGGACCGGAAAAGCGCTCGCCTACCTCCAGGCCTACATCACCAGCCTGCCGTCTCAGCCAATGGGGTCGGCTCGTGCTGCCAAGGCCGGCGATGCGGTCGCGCCGGCCTTGGCACCAGAAGCGATCCCACGACAGGGCATGGACCTGGACCGGCTCCTGGAACACCTTTTCCAGCGGGCCATTCCGGGTAGTTTCAATACAGCCAGCCCCGGATACCTGGGGTACATTCCGGGCGGTGGGATCCTGCATGCCGCCCTGGCCGATTTCATCGCCGCTGCCGTGAACCGGTACGTGGGCGTCTATGTGGCGGCGCCGGAACTGGTGGCCCTGGAGGCCCAGGTGCTGCTCTGGTTTGCTCAGATGACCGGGCTGCCCACCACGGCCCGGGGTGTCCTGACAAGCGGTGGCTCCATGGCCAACTTCACCGCCGTGGTGACAGCGCGAACGACGAAACTGCCGGAGAACTTTCTCAACGGCGTTCTTTACGTCAGTGACCAGGCCCACCATTCGCTGGCCAAGGCCGCGCGCATGGCCGGGTTCCCGGCTTCTGCCGTGCAAACGATCCCCTCCGACGAGCGCTGGTGTATGCGCCTGGATGACCTGGTGGCAGCCGTTGCCGGGGATCGGGCGGCGGGCCGTACGCCGTTCATGGTGGTGGCCAGTGCTGGCACGGCCAACACCGGCGCCGTGGATGACCTGCCCGAGCTGGCCCGGCTCTGTGCCCGGGAGCAGTTATGGTTTCACGTTGATGCGGCCTACGGTGGTTTTTTCTGCCTCACGGCGGAAGGGAAGAAGGCTCTTGCCGGAATGGAGCAGGCCGATTCCATCACCATGGATCCCCACAAGGGGCTGTTCCTGCCCTATGGAACCGGGGCGCTTCTGGTGAGGGATGGGGAACTGCTCCGCCGTGCCCATTCCAGCACTGCTGACTACATGCCGGCCATGCAGGAGACCACGGATCCCCTGGTTCAGGATTTCTGCGAGTATGGGCCCGAACTGTCCCGGGACTTCAGGGGGTTGCGCATCTGGCTGCCCCTGAAACTTCACGGCATCGCTCCCTTCATTGCCAACCTGGAAGAAAAGCTGGCTCTGACCCGCTACGCGGCCGACGTCCTGCGGGCCATGGAGAACATGGAGATCCTGGCGGAGCCGCAACTCTCCATCGTGGCCTTTCGACTGACCCGCAAGGGACTTTCGACCGCAGCCACCAACGATCTCAATCGCCGCCTCCTGGCGCGTATCCAGGCTCACGATCGGGTCTTCCTCACCGCCACCAGCCTGCGGGGCGTCTTTGCCCTGCGCATCTGTGTGCTGTCGTTCCGGACCCACAGGGACCGCATCGACGAGACCCTGGACCTGATTGCCCGTGAAGCGGCTGCTGTCGAGTCGCTCCCGGGACCCTAACAGGAGTGAAACCCTCCTGTTGAAAAACATGCTGCCTCTTGACACCAGCGCCAGAGTTGGTGTGTAGGGTAGGGGCACTTTTCTCACGGCCTCCAGGAAGGAGCATCCCATGGCGTCTACGGAGGTCCCGGCGATTCTCAAGAACAGCGCGGACTTGCCCGCCGACAAAGCCGCCCCATCCCGGGAAAGCGAGCAGGGCTCTGCCCGCCATGGGGCATCCATGCAGGGTCCCGACTACACCTGGTGGCATGGCATGTACGAAGTGGCCAAGCACTTTTACGAGAAGTTCATCCCGCAACTGGAAGAGGTGGCCGGGAAGGAAGTCGCCAAGGAACTCCTGGATAAGTATGTCTATACCCAGGAGGGGCATCTATGGCATCGCGATGGCATGAGCAAGGATGCCCTCCAGAAAATTCAGAAGTTCTATGAGGATCGGTACCAGCAGTGAAACCCCCGCTAACCAAGAGTCACAGGATGAGAATCCTGAGAAGAGAACGTGTGGGTCTGCGCAAGTGGCTTCTGCCGCTCATGGCACTGGCATTGCTGATACCGGGTCCGGCGGCTGCCGGCCAGGACGATCTGGACAAGGATCAGGAATCCCTGGCCGAGGCATTGAAGAAGGGAAAGGCGACGGTGGACCTGCGCTATCGCCTGGAGCAGGTTTCAGACGACGTCCCGGCGGTGTCCGATGATGATGCCATCGCATCCACCCTGCGCACGACTCTGGCCTACCAGACTTCCCGCTGGCAGGGCCTCAGCGGATATGTGCAATTCGAGGATGTCTCCAACCTGGGCGCATCCAAGCTGCACAATGACACACAGAATGGCATCGTTGAGCGACCTCTCATTGCCGACCCCAAGGGAACTGAACTGCAGCAGGCCTACCTGCGCTACACGCTGGACAGCAAAGTAGAGGTCTCGGCCGGGCGGGTTGAGTTCCTCTTCGACGACGAACGCTTCATCGGGCCCGTGGGCTGGCGGCAGAACCATCAGTCGTTCGATGTGGCCATGGTCTCGGTGCTTTCCATTCCCAAGACTAAGCTGACTTATGTCTACGTGGATAACGTCAACACGGTTGTCGGGAGCAACC
>JAPUKF010000113.1 GCA_027295805.1 Acidobacteriota bacterium
CGCCCGTGTACGACGATTCGACCGATTCGATCCCGATGCCGCGTACTGCTGCGTGGTAGACGAGCGTGCCGGTCAGGCAGGTGGCCAGCGCGTGCAACACATACTCCATCGAATTCGGCGCGCTGTTTTGACCCGCAGCGATCCTCGGCTCGTCAGCATCGAGCGTGAATGCCTCTTCGCGCGTGGTGTCCTCGGCGTTGCCGGCGAAAAAGTCCTTGATCCGGCTGCGGCTCAGGCTGCCGTTGATCCATTGGTTGGTGGCCCGCCACTGAAATTTTGCGTAGCCGGGATCAGCTTCGATTGCGCCGATCACGTTCATGACCTGGCCGACGTCGACGCCATTCGTCATTTCCGTCTTCTGCTTATTTGCACTACTGGTTGTCATTTCATCTCTCCCTAAGAGTTGATGCCGCGGGATTGCGACTGGCGAAGACCATGTTAGGAACCTGGACACCTTGCCCGGTAGTGCAGGATGTGTAGTATCCAGCTACACTTTCTGTAGAAGGCCGAAAAGCCTCGTCATGGGCTTTTCTGCCACGACAATAGTGAGGTCAGGGGATGGAATACGGCCAGTTTTGCCCGATCGCGAAAGCCACCGAAATCATCGGCGAGAAGTGGACTGTGCTGATCATCCGTGAAGCCCTCATGGGCAGCACCCGCTACAGCGAGTTCCAACGTGGTCTGAGCCTGATCTCGCCTACCATGCTGTCCAAGCGTCTCGACTCACTGGTGACCCACGGCCTTCTGATGAAGAAGAAGATTCCGGCCCAGAAGGGGTACGAGTACTTCCCCACGACGTCCTGCAAGGAACTGCTGCCGATCATCCGCTCGCTGGGCGGCTGGGGCATGCGCTGGGCGCGCTCCAACCTGACCAAGACGGACTACGACGTCGAGCTTCTGATGCTCTACCTGCGGCGCAGTGTCGTCCCCGAGAATCTTCCCGGGAATGAGAACGTTATCCGGTTCAAGTTCGCTGACATCGAGGACCTGTCGGAATGGTGGCTGGTGATCACCGGTGACGAAGTCGATATCTGCGTCAAGGATCCGGGAAAAGAGGTCGATGTCTATTTCACCACCACCGTAAAGACCATGGCGGACATCTGGATGGGCGACACGACCTATCGCAAGGCCATGGCCGGCGGCACCTTGAAGATCGTCGGGAATCGAGCGCTGACGCGGAATATCACCGCCTGGATGAATCTGTCCCTTTTTGCCAACCTGCCCCCAGCTCGCGAGATCTAAGCGGCCGTCCACGCCATAGCCCTAGCCCGACCGACCCTGACCTTCGTCTCCAACTGGGCCAAAGAGCTGCGGTAGCCGCCTTACTTCTTCTCCACGAGTTCGAAGACGTCGCCGTAGTCCAGGTCCCGGGTATAGACCAGCTGCCTGGAGTCCGCCGACCAGCCGCCATTATGGACGTGCCAGGTCCCCTCTACCGGCACCAGGTATTCCGGCTCGCCTAGCGCACGCGGCAGATCCTCGGGCTCCGACGGCGCCGCCAGCTTCAGCACGGCCAGCCCCATGCCCATGTGGCCGCGGCCGTGGCAGAACGCCACCGCGCTGCCATCGGGGGCAACGTCCATCTCCATGATGGGGCCCTCGAAGAGCAGTTGCTCCCGCCCTGTCTCCAGATCCACCGCGAGCAACCGGTGCGCGCTGCCGTGGGCGCGGGTGAAGATAGCGTGTCGGTCGTCGCGATACCAGTCGAAATCCGTGACGTCCTTGAGCCGCTCGCGGGCATTTTCCCCGTCTGCCTGGATGGTCCACAGGGCGTTGCTCTCCTCGCCGCTCACCAGGAAGGCGATCTGCCCGCCGTCCGGCGACCAGCGGGAAACAAGGACTCCGTTGACCGCGGCCCAGGTGCTGTTCACGCTGATGGCCCGATCCATGAGCCGGCGCACCCCGCCGCCGTCGCTGTTGGCGATGAAGATCTTGAACTCGCCGCCTTCGCGATCCGACACAAAGAGCAGATGGCGGCCGTCGGGAGACCAGTCGGCGTAGAGATCCCAGCTCGCATCATCGGTGATACGTGTCTCGGGCCGGCCGTCCAGATAATGCAGCCAGATCTCGCTGTTGCCGGTGAGGGTTGAGTGGTAGGCGATGGTCGTGCCGTCGGGGGAGAAGCGGGCGCCGAAGTTGTCCTTGGTATGGGAGGTGATCTGGCGCCGCTCTCCCGTGGCGGCATCCACCACGAAGAGGAAGGTATCGTGCCAGTACGGCGTGTAGGCGATCCGGTCATCGGCGGAGATCGAGAACGACACCACCTTGTTGGTCTCTGCCGTCAACTGGCGCAAAGAGCCCGTGGAAACGTCTATCTCCCAGAGGTTGGGCCCGCCCCCGGCCCGATTGGAACGAAACACAACATGGCGGTCGTCGGGACGCCACGCCGGCATCAGGTTGTCGGCATCATCGGCCAGGAGGACCTCCGCCTCGCCGCCGGCAGACGCCATGATCATCAGCTTCCCCTTGCCGTACCGCCGCCGCTGGAACACGATGCGCTCGCCTGAAAAGGAATACGACGGATTGAAATCGGCGCTGCCCGCCGGCGGGGAGGTGAGTGCTGACGCTTCTCCGCTCTTCCGGTTCACGCTGTAGACGGCCACGCGCCCGTCATCGCCGACACGGGAGACAAGCAGGGTCTTGCTGTCCGGCGACCAGGGCCGGTCCCCCATGGAGGAATTGAGCGACTCGATATCCAGGGTGGGAAAGTTGGTGGCGATGAGCTTGCTCGGCGTGCCGCCATGGGGCGGCATGAGATAGATGAAGGTTCCGGGATCGGCGCTGGAGATGTAGGCAAGATACTTGCCGTCCGGCGACCAGCGCGGCACCGTCTCGTCTCCCGGGCCACTGGCCCGGACCACTGCGGGACCGCCAGAGAGGGGCTGCACCATCACATCAGCGCTTCCTCCACGTATCCGGGAAAAGGCCATGAACTCCGATTCGGGCGACCAGTTGACATCGCCCTCCTGCTCGATGGTGCTGGTGATGGGCCGCGTCGAGAACCTGGACAGCGCCGGCGCCGGCTGCCGCCATGCCATGAGGACGAAGACCGCCGCGACAGCGAGCACGGCCACCATGCTGGCAAGGGCCCAGGGCCAGAGGGCGCGCCCGGGCCGGGCAGCCGCGGCCATGTGCGCACCGGAATCGATCTCACTCTTCAGGTCTTCCAGCTCGTTGCGCAACTCAAGAGCCGTCTGGTAGCGCCGGTCGGGATCCTTGGCCAGGCAGCGGCGGATGACGCGGCCAAGATGTCTGGGCAGGACCGGCTTGAGTTCGATGATCGAGACCGGCTCATCCTTGAGGATGGCGCCCATGGTGGACATCTTGGTGTCGCCCCTGAACGGCCGCAACCCCGTGATCATCTCATAGAGGATGGTGCCCAGTGAAAAGACATCCGATCGGGGATCGACTTCCTTGCCCTCCGCCTGCTCGGGAGACATGTAGGCCACGGTGCCCAGGATCTTCCCTTCCTCCGTGACAGCGCTCACCGTCTTGGCCTGTGTGCTTCCCTCATCCGGCGAAGCGGCGTGCAGCTTGGCCAGACCGAAGTCCAGGACGCGCAGGCGGCCCTCGCCGTCAATCATGATGTTGTCCGGCTTGAGATCGCGGTGGGTGATGCCCTCCCGGTGCGCACGGCTGACCGCGTCGGCAAGAGGGATGGCGATTTCAAGCAGCCGGTTGAATGAGAAACCGTGACGCGGGAGCAGGTCTCTCAGAGTTTTCCCCTCGACCAGTTCCATGGTGATGAAGTGGACGCCGTCCGCCTCCTCCACGGAATGCAGCGTCACGATGTTGGGATGGTTCAGGCCGGCCAGAACCCGAGCCTCGCGCTCGAAGCGCGTCCGCCGGTCCGCGTCGGCGGCCACCGCCTGGGGAAGCACTTTCAGGGCGACCCGGCGCTGCAGCCGGGTATCCTCGGCGACGTAGACCTCGCCCATGCCGCCCTGGCCAATCTTCCCGGCGATCCGGTAATGCAGCAGGTGCTGCCCGATCTCGATGGCCATGGGCCCATCGCCTCCCGGCGGCGTGGATGCCGCCTCAATGGTGGCACAGTCTACCAGAGGCCGGGGGCTGGCCTTCGGGCATCCATGGCCCATCAGGGCACTGATGGAAGGCGAGGCTCCTGCGCCCGCAGCGTGACCGCCACGGGACAGTGATCCGACAGGACCATGCGCTACCATCCTCCCATTGATGCCGGGGTATTCGCTCATCGATTCCGGCTTTCAGGCAGTAGGCCATGTCCAGTTCGACCGGCTCCTGGAAAGCAAAAGAAACATTGCATAAATGGATCACCCTGCTCATGCTGTTCACTCCGGCATCGGCAGCGCATGCTCAAGAATCACCAATCGTGCCCGATCGTCCGGGTTTCAGCACAGGCCCGTACACGGTCGAGCCCGGCCAGTTCAATATCGAGCTCGGATATCAGTACGCATTCAACCACAGCGGCGCAGATCGATCGACACAAACCGTGCCACAACTCGTATTCCGCGCAGGAGTCGCCTCCGGTCTGGAGATCGATCTGCTGTGGGATGGTTGGAATCTTGGGGATGGCGATGGTCAATCATCCACGACTTCGGTATCCGACTTGACCATCGGCGGAAAGTACCGGCTGAGCCGGCATGAACAATACAATCTCACTGCATTGGGATTGCTTTCACTGCCTGCCGGCAACGAGCCTTCAACGTCAGATCAAGTGGATCCAACACTGGGGCTGCTATGGGACTATTCCGGTTCTCGCCGGATATCTTTCTTTGGTGTGCTCCAGGTAACATCGACCCAGGTGCAGGGTGAGCGGGAGTTCAGCGGTCAGTTTGCAGCAGGGGCCAGCCGGAGTCTCACCGACCGGGTGGGTGTGTTCATCGAATACTTCAATGACATCCCATTCGCTTCGGAGATCGACGATCAGCATGCCATCGATGGTGGGTTGACGTTCCTGCTGAATGATGATCTGCAACTCGATATCAATGCGGGTACCGGGTTGAACAACGCGACAGATAATTTCGTTGGCATCGGGATTGCCATGCGCTATTGATGCAATATCAGCATCGGCCCTTTCAGGGCACTGATGGAAGGCGAGGCTCCTGCGCCCGCAGGGTGACCGCCACGGGACAGTGATCCGACAGGACCTTGCGCAGAGAGGCATCCGCCGGGTCGTAGAGCTGCTGCTGGAACGAGCCGGGCAACAGCCAGCGGCCGGCACTGCGGCTGAGCACGATGTGATCGATGTAGACCGGGTAACGGCCGCCCCAGCACCTTGATATCCGATCCCGGGTCACGGCGGTGAGATCCGCCTCGGCAGGCTCAAGGTCATCCAGCTCAGGCCAGAAGGTGTCGCCCTCCACGAACCGGCGGTTGAAATCCCCCAGGACGGCAAACGGGACGCCCTCTGCTGCGCGGGCATCGATCCACGATTCCAGCACCGGAAGCTGGCGGTTCAGCACGCCGCAGGCCCGCTTGCTGCTGTCCATGGGATCGTCGAAGCAA
>JAPUKF010000114.1 GCA_027295805.1 Acidobacteriota bacterium
CGAGAATCACGTTGTCGGTGACGACGGTCGTGTCGGGTCCGAGGCTGTCGCGGATACGCAAACCCGCCGATGCATCATCCCGGTTGGTTCCCAGGCGATAGATGTAGTTGCCCCGCATGAGATGTCCGGTGTTGCCGTTGGTATAGATGCCGTAAGCCATGTTGCTGAAAACAAGTGGTGTGTCGTTGTCGGGCCGGATGATGTTGTTGGTGATGGTCATATGGCCGCCTCCGCCGATGGCGTGAAACCCATAATAAACCGCCCCTTCCAGGCGATTGCCGTCGATGGTGGCATAGCCGCAGCCCTGCATGAGGATGTGGGCCCGGTGCCACTTCTTGGAAGTATCACCGGGCGGCATGATCTCGCTCTGCTGGTCCACGATATTGTTGCGGATCTCCAGACCGTTTCCCTGGCTTCCGCCGGGGCAGTAGGCTTCAAACGCCATGCGCCGCCCGATGGTGCCGCTGTATTTGCTGTTGCAGTCTTCGTACCTTGTGTCCATGTCCTGGTGGATGACATGAAAGCCCTGAATAGTTGCCAGGTTGGCGTCACGGGTAGCAAAGGCAGTGGCCACCGTGTGCCCCAGGTCAATGACGACTTCATCACGGGCGCCGGGGTCCCCGGCCGCGACCAGAAGCCTGCGGTCCCCGGCGCCGTTGCACGACGAGCAGTGCAGCACCGTGGCCACGGCATCCTGATCCTGGGCGCATCCCGAACGGGCGATGGTGGCGATCTGCTCCACCGTGCCGTCGCCGTCGATATCGCCGTAGGTGCCGGCGTGCACCTGCACACGATCCCTCGGACCGGTCATGATGCTGGAGGCGGCATTGATGTCGGCATAGAGGGTCTGCATGCTGCCGTCACCGTCCACGTCCAGAATGTCTTCCGCAGCGCAGAACCGGCGCCCTGAACCGGCATCATCGCCGGTGCAACTGGCACCGTCCAGTTCGTCAGCGGGACCGAACGATCCGTCGCCATCGGCGTCGTGGTTGGGACAATCGTTGAGCCAGCCGTCACCGTCGGTATCCCGAAAGACATGGGCATCCAGGGCGGCCACGACCGGCCCGGAGGCCAGCAGCAGGGTTCCCGCCAGGATCCAGATGTAAATACCGATTCGTGGCATCATGAGAGTGTCTGCAGCATCCTCCTGAATCTAAATGCACCGGTATGAGAGTGCAAATACGAAGCCAGTTCCTCCCCGCGCCGATGCTGCCGCCTGAAGAGCCGAAACAGGCCTTTTCCGGGGCTTCCGCCCACCCCGCGGCCCGGGATGGGACAGGAGTGAAATCCGGCGATTACGATCCTCTCCCTTCCCATGCCGAAAAGGGTGAACGGCATCGCTGACCGTCCTTCAGCCCTGCTCCTTCAGCAGGCGTTCCAGGTCATCCTTGAAACTGCGGTTCGAGGTGAGCTTGGTGCCATCGACCAGAAGGACGGAGTACTCCCCATGAAAGAGGGGTGACAGTTCCTTGATGCAATCGATGTTCACGATGGTGGACCGGTGAATCCGCAGAAATCGGGCCGGATCCAGGTTGGCGGCCAGGTCCTTCATGCTTCGGCGGACCATATGGCCCCCACCCTGGACATGAATCCTCGCGTAGTTTCCCTGAGCCTCGATCCAGTGGATTTTCTCCACCTTGACGAACCGGATTCGGCCCCCGTCCCTGATGAGGATCCGCTCCACTCTCTTCCGGCCCACCGCCTCGAGAATGCCTTCGATCTGCCTGCGCAGTTTGCCTCGATCCTGCCTGGAGACACATTCCCTGGCGCGATTCAATGCCTCGCGAAACCGTTCGCTGTCGAATGGTTTCAGGAGATAGTCCAGAGCCACATAGTCGAAGGCCCGCAGAGCATATTGCTCATAGGCCGTGACGAAGATGACGGCGGGCACCCGGTCCGCTCCCAGTTCTCGCAACACGCCGAAGCCGTCCAGGCCGGGCATCTGGATATCCAGAAAGAGCAGATCGGGAGGAGCGGCCCTGATGGCGGCGAGAGCCTCCTTGCCATTGGCGCATTCCCCCTCGATGATGATGTCGGGCTCAGCCTCCAGGAGGACACGAATGCGCTCTCTGGCCAGATCCTCGTCATCCACGATGAGGGCGCGCAGGCTCATTCTCCGTCCTCGTCCCGATCTTCTTCCCGCCGCAGAGGGACGACCATTGAAACCCTGAAGCGCTCACCCTGCATGCGTTCCACGGTGAGGCGAGCATCATCTCCATAGAGTGTCTGCAGGCGGTTCCTGGTATTGGTCAAGCCGATGCCGTCACCGGATCTCGCAGGATCGGACTCGCCCGGGGCGGCCATGTCGTTAACAACCTCAAGGCAGAGGTGGCCCTGGCGGACGGAAGCCGAGATGCTGACCTCCCCGCGTTCCATGCGCTTCTCGATCCCATGAATGACGGCATTTTCAACCAGCGGCTGCAGGATCATGGTCGGCACCAGCATTTCCATCGCTTCAGGCTCCAGCGAGTATTGCACCTGCAGCCGATCCCGGAATCTGATCCTCTGAATCTCCAGGTAGAGCCTGGTGGCCGCCATCTCGGTGCTCAGAGGGACTTCCTGCACCTCGTGGTTTTCAAGGGTCATGCGCAGCAGATCGCCCAGCTTCACCAGGACCTTCTGGGCCAGCTCAAGATCCGAATGCATCAGGCTCGAGATGGAGTGCAGGGTATTGAAGAGAAAGTGAGGTTGGAGCTGGATCCTGAGGAGCTGAAGCCGGGCGGTTGCCAGGCTGGCTTCCAGTTCCAGGGACTTCTTGAGCCGGTCCTGTGACGTTCGGTAATGGAGAACCGCATGGCAAACCCCCGCGATCATCCAGCAGGTGAGGATGGAGAGCTGGGTCGTTTTGAGACCGGCCTCCCTCAGCGGCGGAATGCCACTGAACGCCACCAGAGGCGCATGCAGCGCCAGTTTGGCGATGGTGATACCGAAGGTGGCCGGAATGTGAACGGAGAGACTCCGGCCCCAGTATCCACGGCTCAAGGGAAACGCGCGGGCCAGATAAAAGAGGGCCGGACTCAGGCCGGCCCAGATGTACCACTCGGAGAGTCCCAGATAGAGCGCCTCTCGCCAACCCAGCGCCTGTCCCGCGTAGAGGTAATTGAGATAGATCTGCCCGGAGAAGAAGATGCCGACGACAGTCCAGGGAATCAGGTACGCGGTCACCCTGCGCCATGATCGGCCCATCTTTCCTCCGCTGAACGTTCGTTTCCGGGACGGCTCAGACTCTATCAGCCTGCGGAACGGCCACGCCTGAGGGCTTGTGCGGCAGACGGAACCAGGCGAGGGTGAACAGCAAGACGGCCAGGACAGCGGTGAAGGCAGCGCTCTTTCCCTCGCCGTGGAGGAGATGGGTACCGCAGGCGCCGAGCATCACCGCACCGAGGGTGACGGCCCCATAGCCGGCAACCCTGGGCACCAGCAGCGCAATCGCGCCGAGGAGTTCGACCGCGCCGATGACCACGTTGCTTCCGGCCGGATAACCCCAGCCGGCAAGCCTCTCACTCCACGCATCGAATGCGGCAAATTTCCCCACTCCGACCTGAAAGAACAACAGGGCAAAGAAAAGAGTGGGCAGCCAGATGGCGATGGCCTTGATGACTCTGCGTGCTCTCGATTGGTTCATGTCATTCCTCCTTGAATGGTACGGATCATAAGGAGGCCGGGGAATACAGGGAACGGAAATGACGTGAACGGGAGGTATCCAGGGACCGGCGGGAGGTGGAGGTTGCCAACTGGACGGGAACGAGCATGCCTCACCAGGGAACGGTGATTCATGGCATCATGAAGGCGAAATGGATCAGGACATGATGGCGCAGGCTCTTGCTCTTGCCCGCCAGGGGGCGGAGGCCGGTGAAGTCCCCATGGGCGCCGTGGTGGTCGTGCGCGGCGAAGTGATCGGCCAGGGATTCAACCAGCCCCTGGGCGCACAGGACCCCACGGCCCACGCCGAGATCGTCGCCCTGAGGCAGGCCTGCCGGCAGGCGGGCAACTACCGTCTGCCGGGCGCCACTGTGTACGTCACCCTGGAGCCCTGCCTCATGTGCGTGGGGGCCATGGTGCATGCCCGTATCTCCCGCCTGGTCTACGGTGCCGCCGACCCCAAGGTCGGAGCCGTGCGCCTGGCCGCAGAACTGGCGGACCGCCACACACTCAACCACCGCTTCGCGGTCACGGGCGGAGTCCTGGGTGATGAGGCGGGAGCTCTGCTGCGGGATTACTTCAAGATCCGCCGCGACAAGGGCGGCGGGAGCGACGTCTAAAGCGGGTACCACCGTTTCAGCCTGGGACGGTGGCACTCAGGCCAAGCCTACTCCGGGGCGGCATCGACCTGGCGGCCTACCCGTGTCCGGCGCATGGCCCCGAACATCAACTCCAGCAGGCTGCGGGAAAAGACCACGGCAAAGGCCAGAGTCACGGCCACTGCGGCCAGGACAGGCAGGGTCTTCACAAAAAAAGTCATGCGGCAGGTTCTCCACGGGGCTGGGGGTTGGCGTCGCGTGGGGTTCGACGTCGCAAGGCGCAATATTAACGATAAATCCTGATTATGCAAGGGGCTAGCCCTATTTCTTGACGCCGCCGACCGCATGAGACAGAATAGAACGGTTGTTCAAATGTCGAACAAGAGTTCAATCTCCATCCCGGCCAGCGGCCGGGAGCGCCTGCGCCGCCGCGGCGATGCCCGCCGGCTGGAGATCCTACGCGCCGCCGGGCGCATCTTTCGCCAGCGGGGCTACTCGCAAGCCGGCATGCGAGACATCGCGGCGGCTGCCGATATCTCCTCGGGCAACCTTTACCATTACTTTCGCGGCAAGCATGAGATCCTCTACTTCTGCCAGGACCGAACCCTGGACACCCTGCTCCAGGCCCTGGCCTCCACGCAAGGCAACGGCGGCTCCGCCCTGGAGCGCCTGCGCGAGGTTCTCACCGCTCACGTGCACACCATTCTCGATGAC
>JAPUKF010000115.1 GCA_027295805.1 Acidobacteriota bacterium
AACAGACACCCCAGAGCCAGAAGATGAAGATGCAGAGCATCCCCAGCCAGCGGGCGGCACCGGCGTCACCACTCAGGTGATAGAGCGCCAAACCGGTGCCAAACAGGGCAATCGCCCAGAGAACGCTGCCATGGCGAACCAAATCACGCGGCGTGCTCGTCATCGAGACAGTATATAGGCGAAATTGATGATGGAGGGATGTGCCGGCGCAGGCGAGGGCAGGTGTTACCCTACCCTCTGCGGAGAGCCAAGAAGGTCACCCAAGGAGACGCCATGAACCAGCAGATCGAGACCCTGGTGGATGCCTATACAACCGGTCGCCTCAGCCGCCGGCAGCTTCTGGCCGGCCTCGGGACCATGTTCGCCACCGCCGCACTGGACGGTGGGCGCGCCGCTGCCGCGCCGCCTGCATCCACTTTTCGCACTCAGGGCCTCAACCACATCGCGCTTCGCGTCACCCAGGTCGACCACTCCAGGGACTTCTACATGAAGCATCTTGGCGCGACGGTGCTGCGGCAGGGATCCCGCAACTGCTTTCTCCGGGTGGGCGGGAACAACTTCGTGGCTCTCTTCCAGAGCGACTCCCCAGGCATGGATCACTACTGCTACACCATTGCCGAATATGATCCGGCGTCCTGCTTCCGTACTCTAGAGGCCGAAGGCCTCAACCCGCGACGGACCGAGGACCGGGTCTATTTCGACGATCCCGACGGCCTGGAGGTGCAGATCGCCAGCGAGTGGGGCGACTACCCCGGCTCGCGTCCTTAAAGGCGGCACGAACGCGTTTCGATACGCCCTCGTCTTTTCTCCCTAAATCGGGTCAAGGTCCTGAAATAGGGAGAGGGTTGGGAGCCCCACCAGGCATTCCTTGGGGATCGTCCGGGGCCTCTCCGGCCAGCCGTCATGGCACGGCGGTTGCTCTATCCTTGGTCATAACCCTTACAACGGAGGCGACAGGATGAGCCCGAAGAATTCAAGGATCGCTCGATTGACCGGCATCTGGACCTGTATGGCCGCCTTGGTCTTGGTTGCAAGCCCGGCCCTGGCTCAGCATCGCATGCGCATGGCTCCGAGCCAGACGCAAGTGGAGTTGCCGGCTGGCAAGGACAGCATTCGTCTCCCTCTGCAGACCAGCGGCGAGCACATCATTCTTTCTCTCTCCGTGAACGGCTCTGAACCGCTGTCGATTGTTCTGGACACCGGCATGCCCATGGGTGGGCTGGTGCTCTTCGACATCGAACAGGTAGAAGCCATGGGACTGGAGTACAGCCCCATGCAGGCTCAGGTCGGTGGCGCCGGTGGCCACGGGCAGCACATGCAGGCGAAGATCGCCGACGGCGTCAGCATGGATCTGGGCGGCGCCACCTTTACCGATGTCAGGGTCCTGGTGCTGCCTGCCATGCAGCACTTCTCCCTGAACCACGCCGGCATCATCGGTGCGGCAGTGTTCAACAACTTCGCCGTGACCGTGGATTACGATGCCGGTGAGATTATCCTGACGCGCCCCGAGGCTTTCATACCGCCGACCCGGAGCGCGGCCGTGGCGCTGGATCTCAAGAATAACCTGCCTTACATCCAGGCTGCGGCCACCACCGGCGATGGCACCGAGACGCCCGTTCAACTGGTTCTGGATCTCGGTGCCGTCCACGCCGTGTCTCTCAACACCAGCAAGAACGACGCTCTCTCGGTTCCTGCCAGCGCCATCACCACCCAGATCGGGCGCGGACTCAGCGGTGCGGTGCACGGTAACGTGGGGCGCATCGGCAGCTTCACACTGGGCGGCAATACGCTCAAGGGTGTGGTGGCCACCTTTCCAGGCGCCGAGCACGAGAACCCGCGGGGCATCGATTCGCTGGACGGCAACCTGGGCATGGGCATCATGAGCCGCTTCAACTTCACCCTGGACTACGCGGCCAGGACGCTCTACCTGTCACCTAACAGGAGCTTTTCCGACCCCTTCGAGTGGAACATGTCCGGCATGATCCTTGAGCCCGGCGAGGGCGAAGGGTTGTCGGTGGTCGAGATCCTCCCCGGATCACCGGCGGAGGCTGCCGGCCTGCAGGAGGGCGACGTGGTGCTGGCGCTGAACGGCAAGGCCGTCTCAGGTGCCGACCGGGTGCGTGTGCGCAACCTGATGCAAGACGAGGGTCAGGAGGTCTCTGTGCGCTACCTGCGAGGTGATGCCAAAGAGACGGCACGTTTCAGATTGCGGCGGTTGATCTGAACCCGCTACGACGCGGCGTCCACCTCGTCGGGCTCGCTGATCTCCAGAACCTCACCCGGACGCCAGTCCGCCAGACTCGCCAGCGCTTCCTCCACCGTCTCGAAGATCTTGAACACCTTGTCCAGACTCGTCATGGTGAAGAGATCGTGGGCCCGCCCCTTGAGCGCCAAACGAATGACACCCTGCTTGCCCACAACCCTCCTGTGACAGGCGACGACCTCGCCGATCCCACCGGAATCGAGCCAGGACGTCTTTAACATGCTAAAGACAAAACGGGTCTCGCCCTGCTCCAGCAACTCTCGAAACATCCTCCTCAAGAG
>JAPUKF010000116.1 GCA_027295805.1 Acidobacteriota bacterium
AGCTGCTCGCGAAGGGACGGCTTCATGGCTCTTGACGTGCGCGGCTGAGACCTGCCACGGCGGGCGGGTGCCCGGGCTGCAGGCGCAGGGCCTGATCGTAGGCGGTGGCCGCTTCGGCTCGGAGTCCCTGCGCCAGGAGGACATCACCCAGAGCGGTGGCGCTGTCCAGGCGTTGGGGGTCGATGCTCAGGGCGCGCCGGAACATGGCTGCCGCTCTGTCCATCTCACCGACCCGGCGGTGGAGAACGCCCAGGACATGGTGGGGACGTGCCCGTCCCGGCTCCAGGCTGATGACAGTGGTGAAGGCCTCGATGGCGCGGCGATCTTCACCCAGTCGAGCCAGTGCCTTGCCCATCTCAGCGTACGGCTGGGGGCGGGCCGGGTCCTCCCGGGTTGCCGACTGGAACTGTGCGAGGGCCTGTCTGAGCATGGGCTCCTCATCCTGGCTTTCGTCGGCATAGCGGGCGAACGCCAGGCCCAGATTGTAATGGCCCTCCACGTTGGATTCAGCCCGGCGGGGCAGGCCCACCACCGCGGCCAGACGATAGGCCCAGCTCTCAGGGTGGGCATGCACTGGCAAGTGGACTCCGGCGGTGAGTGTCGCCAGAACGAGCAGCCGGAGGAGGAGAGCGCGCCTCGGGCCGGGCCGGCGGAAGCGCCGCGCCAGGTCCACCAGGGCGTGGCCCGCCAGGGGGTAGAGAGCCGGCATCATGGCCAGGCGATAGCGGGAGAAGACGAAGAACAGAACGACGGAGCTTGCATAGACCGCCACGAACAGCAGCAGTCCGCGCGGCCAGCCGGCGCGGCCGGCCAGGAGGACGGCGCCCAGGAGCGCCAGGGGCACCACCAGTCCGTAGCCGGGTAAGGGCAGACGCAGCACCGGCGCGTCGCGCCGGTACATGCCGTAGTCCAGGTTGTCGGGCACTTCGAATGCATTCCAGTAGGTTGTGAATTTCTTCCAGGTCAGACCCAACCAGGCGCCCGGATGAGTCTGCATCCAGGTCAGGGACTGTCTGTACCAGTAGCGCGAGACCTCTGTGGGGCGCATGGAGCGGCCGCTGCGCCTCTGGGCCTCGGCGGTGAATCCTTTTTCTTCAAACTTGGGGTTGGCGCCCACGAACGGCAGGGTGGCATAACGGCCGGTGGTGTTGACAGGGTTGTTGCCCAGGTAAAAGTTCGGCCCACCTTGAGCGGTGGTCAGGACCCATTCGCCGCCCACGACCCGGTTGCGAACGGCGGTGGGGAACAGGACCAGAGTGGCCCCCAGCAGCAGGGCGAGGGCATCGGCCACGTTCAGCCTGCGCCAGAAAGAGAGGCGGCGTCCCGCCGCCGGCTGCGGCGATTCGCCTTTCAGGAATGGGGCTGCCAGGCGCCAGATGATGAGCACCGGCAGGATCAGAAGCAGGTTGCCGCGCACCAGGCAGCCCAATCCCAGTGCCATGCCGGTGCCCAGCCACCCGAGACGGCGCTTGCCGGGGCTGGTGAGAGCGCAGGCCATGCACCACAGGGCCAGGGCGGCCAGCGCCGCGCCCAGCCAGGTCTTGAGAATCAGGCCCTCGAAGTAGATGGCGGGCAGATACGCGGCTGCCAGCAGGCCGGCCGCAGGGGCGGCGGCCCTTCCCAGGCCCCGGCGGGTGGCGTCGTAGACGAGGAGGGGGACCAGTGCACCGAGAACGAGCTGCACCAGAGTCACGGCGACCCTGTGATCACCCAGGACGGTGTAGAGGAGACCCAGGAAGTAAGGATAGAGCGGGTCCTGGTAGAAAACTCTGCTGCCCAGCCAGTCACCGGCTGCGATACGCAGGGCCCATTCATGGTAGGCCAGCGGGTCGAGCCCCAGATAGAGGAAGAAAGGGGATGTGCGGATGGTGGCAAGATGGAGCAGGCGCAGGCCTAAGCCGCCGAGGAGAAGTCCCAGCAGCCAGCGTCGGTCCTGCCTGGTCATGCTGCCTGACCCTTCCTGCGGGGAGGCGCCGCCAGTGGGCACGGCCGACCGGGAAGAGGCGGAAGCATGGTCCCCTGGGGCCTTTGCCCGCTTCGCCACGCAGGCAGTCTAGCACCAGCAGGCAGGTCGTCTGATAAGGTTGCGCGGTGCCACGGGGAAGATCACGGCTCAGGCGCATACTCTTTGCCGCCACCGCGGTTCTTCTCGGCCTGGCGGCCGTGGAGGTTGGCTTGCGCCTTGCCGGATACAGACCCCTGCCGACCCGTCCGGCCACGCGCAACAGCGAGATCCTCTACCAGTACACCAAGTTCCGTTCTTCAACCAGCTTGACCTGGGAACTCACCCCGGGCTGGAGCGGCAGGGAGGGCGGTGCCCTGGTGGTCATCAATGACGACGGTCTGCGGGAGCGGGATCTGCCACGGGAGAAACCGGCCGGTACCCGGCGCATCCTCTGCCTGGGCGATTCCGTCACCTTCGGCCACTGGGTCACGGCGGAACAAGCTTTTCCGCGGCAACTGGAGCGCGTGCTCTCACCTCGGGTCGACGGCCGGCTGGAGGTCATCAATGCCGGTGTGCCCGGCTATTCTCCCTTTCAGGAATTCCGCTGGCTGGAGGATGAAGGCTGGAGTTACCAGCCCGATCTCATCATTGTCGGCTTCGTTCTCAACGATGTCGTGGAGCGCTACCTGACCATGGCCGCCTATGGCGGCGCCGGGACCATCCTGGGTGTGGACACCACGGTGACCATGGGTCCCCTGGCGCGCTTGCTGCGCCGCACGTCGTTCCACCGCTTCGTGGTGGGGCTCATGCAGGGTCAGGCACGTCGCCGGGAGGTCTACTCGGTGCGGCAACTCTTCGCCGAGCCGCTGTCGCCGGAGATCGCCGAGGCGTGGGATCGCAGCGAAGATGAACTGGCTGAGATTGTGGCCTCGGCACGGCGCCATGACGTTCCGGTCTGGCTGGCCATCTTTCCCTTTCGCTTCCAGGTCGCCGAGGATCTGCCGCCGCGCCCCCAGGATCGCCTGGCGCGCTGGGCGGCCGCCCAGGGGGTCCAGGTCGTCGACTTGCTGCCGGTTGCCGTCAGGCTGGGAGCACGGGCCGGATTCCTGGACCACGATCACCCGACACCGGCCGGGCATGAAGCGGCGGCGCGAGCCCTGGCGGAAGCTCTCCTGGCGGCGCGCCCGCCGGCTCTGTTCACCCCGTTGCCACAGGAGGCGAGTCGTGTCCCTTGAAACCTGGCGGACCTACAATGACAGCTGGATTCACCATGGCGACCTGGGTTTCAGTCTGGATGTGAGCCGTGTCATCGGCCTGCAGGCGACCGTGACGGCCATGGGACCGGCCATGGATCTGGCTCTGGCCGCCATGGCCGATCTGGAAGCGGGCGCTCGCGCCAACCCGGATGAAGACCGGCAGGTGGGGCATTACTGGCTGCGGGATCCGGATCGAGCCCCCCACGAGTCGGCGGCGAACCTGATCCGTGAGACCCTGGCGAAGATCAAGAGCTTCGCGCGGGAGGTCCACGCCGGCCGCCTGGCGCCGGCGGGCGGTGGGCGCTTTCGCCATGTGCTGCACATCGGTATCGGCGGCTCGGCCCTGGGGCCTCAACTCACCTCTCAGGTCGTGGGGAGCAGGGGTGGCGGTTGCCGGCTGCACTTTTTCGACAACACCGACCCGGACGGCTTCCAGCAGGTCCTGGCCGTCCTCGGCAAGGAACTGGGGTCAACCCTGACGGTGGTGGCCTCCAAGTCAGGTGGCACCCGGGAGACACGGAACGGCATGCTGGTGGCTGCTGCCGCCTACCGGGCAGCCGGCCTGGAGTTCGCGCCTCACGCCGTGGCCATCACAGGCGAGGGGTCCATCCTGGACGAGCAGGCCCGGGAAGACGGCTGGCGGCTGCGCCTGCCGTTGCCCGACTGGGTGGGTGGGCGCACCTCCCAGACGGCCGCGGTGGGACTCCTGCCTCTGGCCCTGGCAGGTGGGGATGTGGATGCCTTCCTGGAGGGAGCCCGCTGCATGGATGCCCTCACCCGGCGTGCCGCGGGCGACGGCAATCCGGCGGTGGCCATGGCCCTGGCCTGGCACGCCATGACAGGAGGTGCTGCCCGGCGGTCGATGGTGGTGCTGCCCTACAAGGACCGGCTGGGTCTGCTGGCGCGCTACCTGCAGC
>JAPUKF010000117.1 GCA_027295805.1 Acidobacteriota bacterium
GGTGGTGGGGGACGGATCCCGCGACGCGCTTTCAAATGGACGACCGCTTCACACCCCAGGCCGGGGCCGCCGCCTGGCAATTGAGCAACCCGCCTGTCCTGGCCATGGCCGCGCTCAAGAGCTCTCTGGATATCTTTCACCAGGTCGGGATGCCGGCCCTGCGGCGAAAATCCCTGGCCCTGACCGGATTCCTCCACCGTCTGCTCAGCGCGGCAGATCCACCCGTCAAGATCATCACGCCGGCAGGCGCGGATCAGCGGGGATGCCATCTGTCCCTTCGGGTGGCTGGCGGGGCGGGCGATCAGGTCGCCCGGCTGGCCCGGCGTGGCTTCATCTGCGATGCGCGGGAGCCGGATCTGCTCAGGGTGGCGCCGGTTCCTTTGTACAATACCTTCAGCGATGTGGCCGCCTTTGCGCGCGCTTTTCTGGAAATCCGGGGGGAGACGGTTTAGAGGACACCTGGATCGCACCGTGGTAGCATCTAGAAAGTGATTCTCCGTGGGGGCGATTGAGCGGGATCGCGTATCCCCCACCGGGATGGTCCGGAGGATATGAGCCTCTTTTCCTCGCAACTTCCTGCGGGCCATTGACGTTAAGTATAGGGGTGAGTTGATGAGCGTTCGGTCCAAGTTGATTCTCATTTTTTTGAGCCTCTCGGTGGTTCCCCTGGCCGCCTTGACCTTCTTTTCGTACAACAATTCGCTCAAATCCATGCGGGAACTGGTCGAACGCGACAACCAGATGGCCGCTGATCAGATTGAAAACCGGGTCTCCGGGTTGAATGAAGGCATTCAGCGCCGCATGGAAGCCATCACCCAGCTCCCCGAGCTTCAGCGCCTGGAGCCGGGCCAGCCCGTGAGCGCGGACCAGGGCGCCCAGCTGGCCCAGGCTATGCAGCGCGAGGTTGGCGAGAGCTGGAGCTTTTTCTCCGACCTGCAGTTCCAGCCGGCGAAGCCTGCGGTAGCACCGGCGCCGCCCCCGGAACCTGTCGCCAGGGGACTGCCGGGAAATCTCGAGGAGATTTTCGAACCTCTGCTGGCGTTGGCCGAAGTCGAGGCTGCCGCGGCCAGCGAAGCAGTGGCGAAGGGGGAGAAAGAAGTCTGGTCCATGAAGATCATCTTGCCGGATTTCTCGCAGCTGGCCATGGATGAAAGTGGTGGCGCCCCCACAGTGAAGCAGTACCAGCTGGACTTCGTGGATGGTGTGCCCACCACACAGACCATGGAGACCCTGACCAGCGGCATGGTGGAGAACGTGGTGAGGCTGCCGGGTTTCCTCCTCCAGACCGGAGAAGCCGGGGAGATTCGTTTGCGGAACCTGGGCCAGAAGATCCGGCAGGAGCTCATGCATGCGCCCCCTGAAGGAAGTGAGCAGGCCGCCCCACGGGCGGAAGTCATCCACCGGCAGGTGGAAGTGCTGCGCCGCTTCGATGCCGAGGCGGAAGAGGAGACCCAGGACCTGATTCTGCCGGTGATGCGCCATGATCGTCCCGTGGGCAACCTCATTGCCCATATTCGGTCGGACCGCCTCCTTGCTCAGGTCTTCCAGGGTGTGGCGGTGAGCGACGACGAAATCGCCTTCGCCGTGGATCCCAGGGGCAATCTGCACACGCGGCGGCCCGAGGATATGGAGACCCTGAAAGGGCTGGGGCTGATTGCGCCTGCCGCAGCCGACGAACCGGTCCGCCTGGCCAGCGCGAATTATGGCGAGTTATCCCGCGTACTGGATCAGTCAGGCTGGATCGGAGTCATCGAAGAGAATGAGGAGACCGGTTACACATTCGGTGTGGTGCGCCGGGTATCCAGTGAGCTTCGCTCCATCCGCAGCGCCGCCCTCATGAATTTGTTCCTTGGCTTCGCCTTCATCGGCATGGCCGGTTCCGGTGTCATCGTGTTCTCTCACCGCATGACGCATGGTCTGCAGGCCTTGACGGATGGCGCCCGGCGGATTGCCGCCGGTGATCTGGACTATCGCATTCTGGCGCGGCGCAAGGATGAACTGGGACAACTGGCCACCGCCTTCAATGAGATGGCAGCGGATCTGAGCCGCTCCCGCCACAAACTCCTGGAGCAGGAGCGGGTGCGGCGTGAAATGGAGATTGCCCGCACCATCCAGCGTGACAGCCTGCCGCGGGAGCCGTTCAGCAGCAGCGATGTCCAGATCTTCGGCCGTTCGATTCCATGCAACGAAGTCGGCGGTGATTTCTATAATTTCCTGCCCTTGCCCGACGGGCGCATCGCCATCCTGGTGGGTGATGTTTCCGGGAAGGGAGTGCCGGCTGCATTGCTCATGGCGGAGGTCCAGGCCACCATGCGCACGCTGCTGCAATATTGCCAGGATGTCAGCCAGGTCATGATGCAGATCAATAGCGAGGTCTTTCAGAGCAAGCCGGACAACGTCTATCTCACCCTCTTCCTGGGCATTCTGGACCGGGAAGCCTCGACGCTGACCTATGTCAATGCCGGCCACTCGCCGCCCTTTATTCTGAGAGCCGAGGATGGCAGCGTTGATCACCTGGGAGCTACCTCGCGTCCTGTGGGTCTGTTCGATGATGTGTCCATGAAGGATGCATGCGTCGATGTCGCTTCAGGTGATGTTCTCTGCATCTATACCGATGGCGTGGCGGAGAGCGCGGAAGCGTACGGCGATGAATTTTTCGGCGCAGAGCGCATTGAAGCGGCGGTGCGCAGCCGCTTCGATGCCGACCTGCCCGCCATGCTGGACGAGGTTGCCAGCCGGCTCAC
>JAPUKF010000118.1 GCA_027295805.1 Acidobacteriota bacterium
GGGAAGAATGCAGGTTGCTGGGTCATGGATCTGGCCAACGATCCTGAGTTCGCCGATATCGCCGACACCCAGAAGGTCCTGGTGCGCTCCAACGGCACGGTCACCTATACGGGCAAGGACATCGCCTACCAGTTGTGGAAGTTCGGCCTGCTGGGTCGCGACTTTCACTACCGGCGGCACGAGGGTGGCAGCCCCGACCGGCCCTTGTGGGTCACCACCAGCGACCGGGGAGAGGAGAACGCACCGTCATTCGGCGGCGGGCGGCGGGTCTATAACGTGATCGACAGCCGGCAGGCCTTTCCTCAGAAGGTCGTGGCCAAGGGATTGGCCAGCCTGGGATTCACCGCCGAAGCCGAGCTTTCCTACCATTTCGCCTACGAGATGGTGGCACTGACCTTGAACTGCGCCGAGGAGCTGGGCATGGATCTCACCGACGAGGACCGTGCCAGGCCCTATGTGGAGATGTCGGGCCGGCGAGGTCTGGGTGTCAAGGCCGACGACCTCATGGACCGGCTGGTGGAGCGGGCTGCAGGTGAGGTGCGCAAGCGTCATCCCGAGATGGACCGGGAAGAACTCGAGGGGATCGCCCGCACGCTTGCGGTGGGAGCCCTGCGCTATTTCATGTTGCGCTTTACCCGGAACCGCGTGATCGCCTTCGACTTCGATGAAGTCCTGTCGTTCGAGGGGGAAACCGGGCCCTATGCCCTCTACAGCGTCGTGCGCGCCACCAACATCCTGCGCAAGGTGGCCGAGAGCGGCGGCCCGAGGTGGTCGGATCTCCCCGCCCTGGCGGCGCAGTGGCTGACAACCGAGACTCCTCAACCGCCTGCCGAAGAGTGGACTCTGGCGCGGGAATGCGCTCGCCTGGGCGATGTGGTCGCCGAGAGCGTCGAGAAGTGCGAGATGGCCGGTATCGCTCGCCATGTCTTCACCCTGGCCCAGACCTTCAGTCATTTCTATCACCGCTTCCCGGTACTGACGGCAGCGGATGAGGTCACCCGGCAGCGACGCATCCTGCTGGTGGATCTTTTCCGGCGCACCATGTTGCGCGCCCTCGATCTGATGGGCGTCCAGGTTCCGGCACGCATGTAGAAAGCGCCTGGCCGAGAGGGGTAACCCCTGAGAGCGGCCGTTTCTGTTACCCGGCCGCCTGAAGGGGTTATCCGAGCAGCCGCCCCCGGCGACGCCGCGAGGTCGCTCTGCGGGCCGGCTGCTGCAGCCCCTTTGGCGTGTCGGGCAGCTCGCCCGCCGGCCCGTGTTAGCATCGCCCATTGTGAGGGCCTGGCCGACATGAAACGTCTCGCCGCCATCGCCGTCACCCTGGTGGCGGCTCTGACGGTCCTGGCGGGATGCGGGACTCCCGAGAGCGGGACACCAACCCTCAGGGCCTACCTCTCCAGCGAACCGGCCAGCCTCAATGCCGTCACCCAGGGCGATTTCAACACGGAGATCATCGCCAAGCTGGTGGGCGATACCCTGGTTGATTTCGACGCCCGCCTGAACATCGTGCCCCGGCTGGCGGACCGATGGGACACGGAAGGTAACGGTCGGCGCGTCGTCTTCCACCTCCACCCCGGCGTGCGCTGGCACGACGGCGCGCCTTTCACCGCCGACGACGTGGCCTTCACTCTTGAGAAAGTGCTGGACCCTGCTTCCCTGGCTGCCGGCAAGCGGCCCTACTTCGAGACCGTGACCGCCTGGCAGGTTCTGGATGACAACACCATCGAGATTTCCCGGAGCGAACCCTATGCCCGCGCTGTGGAGGTCTGGGCCATGCTGCCGATTCTGGCCCGCCATGTTTACGCCGGGCAGGATTTCCTGGAAGCACCGGCCAACCGATCACCCGTGGGCACCGGCCCTTACCGGTTCGTGGACTGGCAGGCCGGGTCGAGCCTGGAACTGGTGGCGAATCCCGATTATTTCGGCCCCAGGCCGGGCATTCCCCGGATTGTCTTCCGCCCGCTCCCCGATCCTGCCACCCGTGTGGCCGCGCTCCTGACCGGGGACCTGGATTTCACCACCCTGCGGCCGGTGGACCGGGAGCGGATCCAGGCCGACCCGGACCTGTCCCAACGCGTGCGGATGATGCAGGTGGAACGCCTCTACGTCTGGTATATCGCCTGGAATCAGGATGGCTCCAATCCGTTCTTCACCGATCCCAGGGTACGGCGTGCCATGACCCAGGCCCTGGATCGGGAGGGCTTCGTGCGCGATGTCCTGCAGGGCGCCGGGCAGGTCGCCACTTCGCTGGTGCACCCGGCCATGTGGTCGTTTCGGGCGGATCTTGAGCCGTGGCCCTACGACCGGCGAGCGGCCGCAGGCCTTCTGGACGCAGCCGGCTGGCAGGATCACGACGGCGACGGCTTGCGGGACCGGGAGGGGACGCCGTTCCGATTCACCCTGCTCATGCCGGTGGGCAACCAGGAACTGATCCGAGCCATGACCCTGCTGCAGGAATCGCTCCGTACCCTGGGTGTTGAGATGGCGATCCACAAGCTGGAGTACAACCTCTATCGCGCCGACCGGGACGCGGGACGCTTCGCGGCCATGGCCAACGGCTGGGTCCTGGACACCGACCCCGACTGCTATGACTTCTGGCATTCCAGCCAGGCCCGGGGGGCAGGCATCAACTACGCTTCCTACAAGGACGCCGAAGTCGACACCCTTTGCGCTGAAGCGCGCCGTCTGGTGGACCGGCAGAAGCGCGCCGCCATCTACGGCCGGGTGCAGGAGATCATCCACCGGGATCAACCCAACACGTTCGTGGCCTACCGCGATTCGCTCCTGGGCCTGTCGCGACGCCTGGAAGGTGTCGAAGGATCGCCCCGCTCCGTCTGGGGAAGTTACCCGGGCCCCTTGAGCTGGAGGCTTGCAGCGGAGACTCCCTGATCTTGATCGCCTACCTCTTTCGCCGTCTGCTGGTGGCCGGCTCAACCCTGGTGGGCATCACCCTGGTCACGTTTGTCGTCCTGCACCTGACGCCGGGCGAACCGGCGCCGGGCCTGAACATCGAAACCCGCGGACCCGATCCGGCCACCATCCAGGCTTTGCGCAGCCGCTACGGCCTCGACCGGCCCCTTGGGCTGCAGTATCTGGACTGGGCCGGCCGCGTCGCGCGCCTGGATTTCGGGCGATCCATGGTGGATCACCGCCCGGTGCGCACGCGCATTCTCGAGCGCCTGCCGCGCACTCTGGCTCTGAACCTGGCTGCCCTGGGCATCATCTTCACCGTGGCCATCCCCCTGGGAGCCCTCACCGCCGCCCGGCGGAACTCGACCGTCGATCGGGCCGCAGGCCTTACGCTCTACACCCTCTACGCCCTGCCCTCGTTCTGGGTGGCGCTTCTGCTGCAAGCCGGGCTGGCGGTGGGCCTGGGATGGTTTCCCCTCGCCGGGCCGGCCAGTGAGGGGGCGGCGGCCTGGAGCCCACTGGCCCGCTGGCTCGACGGACTCTGGCATATGGCCCTGCCCGTGTTCTGCCTGAGTTACGGCAGCCTCGCCTTCTTCGCGCGCTTCGCCCGGGCCAACTTGCTGGAAGCACTGTCCAGCGAGTGCGTGCGCTCGGCCCGCTCCCGCGGCCTCGGTCCCGGCCGCATCCTCTGGCGCCATGCCCTGGGCCAGGCATGGATCCCGTTTCTGACTCTGGCGGGCCTCCTGCTGCCGACCCTGGTCTCCGGCAGTGTCCTCATCGAGCGCATCTTCGCCTGGCCGGGCCTGGGCGCTCTCCTGTACGAGAGCCTGTTCACCCGGGATTACCCGACGATCCTGGGATTGACGGTGATTTCCGCCACCCTGGTGGTCGCCGGGACGCTCATCGCCGACACCCTCTATCTCCTGGCCGACCCGCGCCTCAGGCGGCCGGCGAAGTCGCCATGATTTCCGGCCGGAAGGTCAGACTCGGCAGGCTGGCCCTGATGGTGCTGGCGGCAGTGGCCCTGGGTGCCCCGCTGTTGGCCAACGACAGGCCGCTCATCCTGCGTGGGGAGGGCTGGCAGTTCCCGGCCCTGGGCGAGATTCCACTGCTGGGCCGCCTGCTGGAACAACCCAGCTGGAGCCGGCGGGACTGGAGTCCGCCGCAACCGGCTGAGCGCTGGCGCCTTTCGCCTCCTGTGCCGTTCTCCTACCGACAGGTGTCCCTCGCGGACCGCTACGCCCCGCCATCCCGGCACCACATCCTGGGCGCCGACGCCCTGGGCCGGGATCTGGCGGCCCGGGTCATCCATGGGACCACTGTTTCCCTGCAGGTCGGCCTGGTATCGACATGCGTGGCCCTGGCCATCGGTGTCCTCCTGGGTGCGCTGGCGGGCTACACCGGGCGGGTCGCCGACTTCGTGATCTCTCGTGGCATCGAGGTGGCCCTGGCTTTCCCGACGTTCTTCCTGCTTCTGGCCGTGCTGTCGTTTCTGCCACCGTCGGTGCCGCTGCTGGCCGTGGTCATCGGCTTGACCCGCTGGCCCAGCCTGGCCCGCTATACCCGCGCCGAGGTCATGCGCCTGGCGCGGGCTCCACTGGTGGAGGCGGCCCGGGCCGCCGGTGCGGGACCGGCGCGGGTGCTGTTCCTTCACATCCTTCCCCACTCATTGACACCGGTCCTGGTGGCGGCAACTTTCCAGATGGCGGGAGCCATGCTGGTGGAGGCCGGCCTCTCTTTCCTGGGCTTCGGGGTGCCGGAACCGCTGCCCTCCTGGGGAGGGCTGCTGAGCCAGGCCCAGGGCAGCGGTCGCTGGTGGCTGGTGATCTTCCCCGGACTGGCCCTGACCCTGGCCATCACCACGATCCAGGTCCTGGGTGAGCAGTACCGGGAGAAGCTGGACCCCCGCCTTTCCCGCCTGCAGCCCTAGTCTCTTGACACCGGCCTATATTATCGGTGCCATGCCCGCGAAGGATCCATCCTGTCCACCCCTGCGCCGCTTCTGTCGCGATCTGGGGCTCGCCTTCCTGGCCTGCTTCTTCACCCTCCTGTTTCTCCTGCAGCCGTACAAGGTGGAAGGCAGTTCCATGCTGCCGGCCCTCCTGGATCAGG
>JAPUKF010000119.1 GCA_027295805.1 Acidobacteriota bacterium
ACCATCGTGGGAATCATCAAGCACATGAACAATTCGTGGCCCAGATCGGACTTCGGCAGTGATGTGATGTTGTTTCCCCTGAAGCCCGGAACCGCCGACCGCATGCGCTACCTGGTGCGAACCGAACCGGGCGCTCTGGACACGGTGGCGGCCACCCTGGAAGAGAAGATGCTGGCGGCCAATCCCGATCGCATCATCACCCTCACGAGCCTGGCTGAGGTAAGGGATGACACTTTCAGCGAGGATGTGGCCCTTGTGAAGATCTTCGGCGGGGTGATCGTGCTGCTATTCATGGTCACTTCTCTGGGCATCTTCGGTCTGGCCTCTTTCTCGGTGACCGAGAGAACACGCCAGATCGGAACCCGACGGGCACTTGGAGCCACACGTGGGGCCATCCTGCGCTACTTCCTGATAGAGACCTGGGTGATTACTGGTATCGGCCTGACCCTGGGCACCGGCATGGCCTTCGGCCTCAACATGGTTTTAGGCTCCGTTGCCGATACACCCAGCCTGGAGTTGCCGCTGTTGCTCACCGGCATCGTGGTCTTCTGGCTGGTGGGGATGCTGGCGGCCCTGCTGCCGGCCATGCGTGCCATGCTGGTGTCGCCGGTCCTTGCCACCCGCACCATTTGATGCAGTGAACAGCGCTGCGTAGAATAGGCCCATGGACATGTCAGCTCTCAAGGTCCTGATCTTCGACGACCAGGCCAATGTGGTGGAGGCGCTGCGCCTGCTGTTCGAGGTTCACGACATCCCGGTGATGGTGGCCTCCTCCGCCGACGACCTGATCGAGCGCTTGAGGTGCGAGGAAATCGGCGTTGTCATCCAGGACATGAACTTCTCGCCCAATGAGACGTCGGGGGAAGAGGGAACGGCTCTCTTCCGCCGCATTCGCCAGGTCGACTCCCAGGTGCCGGTGCTGCTCATCACCGCCTGGGCTTCCCTGGAGACCGCCGTGAAACTGGTCAAGGAAGGGGCCACCGACTACCTGTCCAAACCATGGGATGACCACAAGCTGGTGACCATGGTGGGCAACCTGATGCGCATGCAGGCCCTGCAGATCGAAAACCAGCGCCTCCAGGACCGGCGGCGTGGGGACCGCCAGGCACTCGCGGAGCACCACAATCTGTGCGGCCTGGTCTATGAAAGCGAGGCCATGCACAAGGTTGTGAATCTGGCCCTGAATGTGGCCGACTCGGACGCACCGGTGATGATCACAGGCCCCAGCGGCTGTGGCAAGGAAAAGATTGCCGAGATCATCCAGGCCAACTCTCCTCGCAGCAAAGGCCCGTTCGTGCGCGTCAACCTGGGCGCCCTGCCGGAGCAGCTCATGGAGAGCGAACTGTTCGGCGCCGAGCCTGGGGCCTACACCGGTCTCAAGGGGCGCACGACCGGCCGCTTCGAGGCCGCTGAACACGGTACCCTCTTCATGGACGAGATCGATTCGCTGTCCCTGTCCAGCCAGGTGAAGCTTTTGCGCGTGGTGCAGAGTGGTGAGTACCAGCGGCTGGGCAGCAGCACCACACGCACCGCCGATACACGCCTCATCAGTGCCACCAATGCCGACCTGAAAGAGAACATTGCCGAAGGCAGCTTTCGCGAAGATCTGTTTTATCGCCTCAACGTGGTGGAGTTGCGCGTGCCTCCCCTGCATGAACGCCCGGACGATATCCCCATCCTGGCCCGCCACTTCCTGCAGCGTTTCGCCGGCACCGAGGAAACGCCGCGACTGACCGAGGATGCCCTGGCCGCCCTGGTGGCCCACCCCTGGCCGGGCAACATCCGCGAACTGGAAAACCGCATGCAGCGGGCCATCCTGGTCCGCCGCGGGCGGGATGTGGACCGGGACGCCCTGGATCTGACTCCGGTGACGAACAGTGATGGCGGGAAACGAACGGCGCCACGCGCCGCAGCGGCCGGAGGCCGCGGCGGTGGTGATACAGATCGGAACCAGCGCGACCGTATCGAAGCCGCCCTGCTTTCCGCCGGTGGCGTAGTTTCCCAGGCAGCCGGCCAACTGGGGTTGAGCCGCCAGGCTCTCTATCGCAAAATGTCCCGACTTGGCATCGTCATGGAAAGAAAACCCCGGGCCTGACCGGTGAAACGCGGACGATTCTCCATGGCCGGCAAGATGTCGGCTCTGTTCGCTGTTATCCTGCTCCTCATGGCGTCCCTGGCCGGCGCCGCAACCCTGCTCCCCTTGACCCCCTGGGAGGTCTTCCTGCTGGTGCTGCTGGCAGGACTCCCCCTGGGGATGTGGTGGGTCCACCTGCTTCTGCGCCCATTGCGCCGCACCCTGGCCGCGGTGACCGACGGTATTCGCAGCTTTCACGACCACGATTACAGTGTGCGCGTGGCCAGCGGGCAGCGGGATGAGCTGGGTGAGCTGGTGGACCTGTACAACGAGGTTGGGGAGATTCTTCACCAGGAACGCAAGTCGGTTCGCCAGCGGGAACTGCTCCTGCAGACCGCCCTGGACAGCTCGCCCATGGCCATCGTGCTGGTCAATCCCCTGGAACGGGTTCTCTATGCCAACGTGGAAGCGCGGCGCTTGCTGCTGGGCGGGGGCCGCCTGCGCGGACACAACTTCCGCGAGGTCCTGAATCGCTGCCCGGACGAGATGCGGGAGGTGCTTGCCTCGAAACATGACGGCCTGTTCACCGTGGACAATGAAGGCCAGGTGGAGACCTACCACCTGACCCGGCGCAGATTTACTCTGAATCAGCAACCCCACGCGCTCTACCTGCTGCGCCGTCTGACCGCCGACCTGGGCCGCCAGGAGGCTGAGATATGGAAGAAGGTGATCCGCACCCTCTCGCATGAGTTGAACAACTCACTGGCGCCCATCTCCTCCATGGCCCACTCGGCCCAGATACTGGCCCGCGATCCAGGGAAAGCCGAGCGTCTGGAGGAGGTATTCTCCTCCATCCGCCAGAACACCGAGCGGCTGAGCCAGTTCCTGGAGGGGTACGCCCGCTTCGCCCGTCTCCCGCAACCGCGGCGTCGCCTGGTGGACTGGGAGAGCTTCGTGGGCAGCTTGCGTGCCCTGCACCGTTTTGATCTGGAAGATGCTCTGCCCCGGGAACCTGGCTACTTCGACCCTGCCCACCTGCAGCAGGTTCTGACCAACCTGTTCAAGAACGCCATGGAAGCCAGCGATGGCACCCCGGAGATCAGCCTGCGCATCCGCGCCGACGGCGTGCAGGGCACCTTCATGGAGGTCCGGGATCGGGGGCGCGGGATTTCCGCGGAAGTGCTGCGCCGCGCGCTGCTGCCGTTCTACTCCACCAAGAAGGAAGGGACCGGCCTGGGCCTGGCCCTGTGCCGCGAGATCATCGAGGCCCACAGCGGGCGCATCCGGATCCAGGCGCGAGAGGGCGGTGGCACC
>JAPUKF010000012.1 GCA_027295805.1 Acidobacteriota bacterium
GTGGCGGGGGTGCCGACTTTTTCCACGACCGGAGCGGGTGCGTCTTCGCCGGCTTTCACCTTGGCGGCGCGGTAGTAAAGGATGCGACCGCACGAATCGCAGGGAATGATCCGTTCGTTCCGTTTGACCTGCTGATACACAGCAGGCCGCAGAACCACGTTGCAGACGATGCAGACGCCGTTGGCGGCCTCGGCCAGGGCCACGCCGCCACGCACGGCGGCAATGCGTCGAAAGACCCGCAGGTGAGAGTCGGGCAGGGCTTCCGCGATGGTCGCTACCTCCGCTTCCAGACCCTTCCGCTCCGCGATCAACTCGTCCCGCTCATCCTCATGGACCTTGCGGTCGGCGCGAATCTTGTCGTCCTCCACGGCGAACTCTGCTTCGAGAGTCTTCAACTGCTCCTGGCGTGTCTCGCTATCCTCCATCAACTCGAGGATGCTCGACTCCAGCTCGCTGCGGGCGCGATTCATGTAGTCAATCTCGTTGAGGGCGGCCCGGTACTCGTCGTTGGTCTTGACCTGCATGAGACTGACTTTGTACTTCTCGAGCTTGTCCTCGGCAAGCCTCAGCTCATGCTCGAGGCGGACCCGGGCGGCCTCGGCCTGCTCGATGGTTCCGCGGGAGGCGTCAACTGCTTCGCGGACCACGCGCAGTTCACTTTCGACGACGGCAATATGTTCGGGGATTTCGGTTTCGATGCGGTAGGTGAGGGCGGTAATCTTGTGGTGGGTTTCCTGCAGATGGATCAGGGCTTCCAGATCGGCGTTCAAACCACTCTCCCTCGCATTGTGATGGCCACAACCACCCCACTGCGACAACAGACTGTCAGTTGCCGAGAAAAGAACAGTTTACCACCGCCCGGTAAACCGATGCAAATTGTTCTGAAATCAGTCGTTTCCCTCCCGGATGGCCGTGAGACGGGCCTCCCGCTGGGAGACCACGAAATCCCGGTCCCGGCGGTAGTCGTCGCTGGCGCGGGCGAGCTTATCAGGGTCGCCGGCCGCCTCCTGCTGCGCTGCATGGTAGAGAATCTCCCGTTCAGCGAGTTTGGCTTCATACTCCTTGCGGACCGCGGCGATCTTCTTTTTCTGGGCGGCACTCAGCGCCGCCGGGGCTCCTTCGCCCTTCTCGGCGTCCTTGCGGTTGAGCCGCTCCATGGCCAGTTCATAGGCTGATTTGAGTTTGTCCGCCATATTCCTCCTCCGCTGGCCGCCGGACCGGGCGACCGTGGTGTCCTGTTAAGATAGCCCTATTCGAGGAGAATCCGATGCACCAGATGCCGTTTGCCCCGCTCCGCCGGTTCGTCCTGATCGGCCTGACAGGGACCTGCCTCCTGCTGCCCGCCGCCGCAGCCGTTGCACCCCCTACCGCCGACGGCTCCCCGGCGAAGGCCGCCCGCACCCTGCGCAGCGTGGCTTTTCTGGTAGTGGATGGCGTCTATAATACTGAACTCACCGCCCCGGTGGACGTGTTCCAGCATGTTCGCTTCCACTCCAAAGGCGACTGGCCTGAGACCTTCCTGGTCTCGCCCGACGGCAAACCTGTGACTTCGTTTGAAGGTCTCACGATCCAGGCCGACTACTCCTTCGCCAACGCGCCCCCCATCGACCTCCTGGTGGTCCCTTCAGCCGAGGGCTCCATGACCAGCGACCTGGAAAACCAGGCTCTATTGGACTGGGTGCGGCGCACCGGCAAGAAGGCCCGGCATGTGATGTCCCTCTGCGACGGCGCTTTCGTGCTGGCCGAAGCCGGCCTGCTGGACGGCCTGGAGGCCACCACCTTTCCCGGCGACCAGGATAGTTTCGAGGCCCGCTACACGCAGGTCAAGCTGGTGCGGGATGTCATCTTCGTGGACGCCGGCCATGCCCTGACGTCGGTGGGCGGCGCCCGCTCCTTCGATGTGGCCCTGTGGCTCGTGGAACAGTTGTACGGCGTGAAAGCCGCCCGCGGCATCGGCCAGGGCCTGGTCCTGGACTGGGATGCCACCCGGGTGCCCCACCGCCTCGCCCGGCCGTGAATGGATCGTGATCTCCGCGGCGGAACGGGCGGCCGCCGTCCTGCGCGCTGCCCAGAGGCCCCTGGCCTTCACTGGCGCCGGGATCTCGGTCGCCAGCGGCATCCCCGACTTCCGCAGCCCCGATGGCCTCTGGGCCATCTTCGACCCCATGGAGTACGCCACCCTCAGCGCCTTCATCAGCGATCCCCGCAAGGCCTGGATCTTCTATCGCACTCTGGCGCGGACGTTGCACGGCAAAGTACCCAATGCCGCCCATGAATCCCTGGCGACCCTGGAGCGGAACGGCCGCCTGGACGGCATCATCACCCAGAACATCGACAGGCTGCACCAGGACGCTGGCAGCAGTCAGGTGCTGGAATTGCATGGCTCTCACGACACTCTCTGCTGTCTCTCCTGCACAAGCCGGCAGCTATTCAGCGAAGATCTGACCGTTGAAGGGGCGCCCCTTCCGTTCTGCGGTCGATGCGGGCTGCCCTTGAAGCCGGACGTGGTTCTGTTCGAGGAGCCGGTCCGGCATATGGCCGAGGCCGCGGCCTGGCTTGCCCGTTGCGACCTGCTCCTGGTCATCGGGACCTCCGCCCAGGTCGCCCCCGCCGCCTCGCTGCCCGGCATGGTGCGTTCAGCAGGCGGCTCACTTCTGGAATTCAACCTGGAACCCACCGACCTCACCCAGGCGGGTCTGGGAGAGAACGGTCTCCTGGTGCGCGGGCCCGCGGCAGAGACCCTGCCCCAGGTCCTCACCCACTTGGGCTTATAATCGGGGAGGGTTAGAGCAGACCACAGTCGACTGGTGGCTGGGCAGAACTGAATCCGCTCACCATAGAAAATGGCTGTTTGTGAATTAATGTGCAAGTGCCGAATCCAGGCCCTGGCGTGGGCTAGAATCCTCCCAGGAAAGTGGCCTGGTGCGCCGTCAAATCACTGCTGCCGTCCTGCTCTGTCTGACCCTTGGCTGGCCGGGGACGCCGCTCCTGGCCTGGGATGCCGAAGGGCATCGCGTCATCACCTGCCTGGCCCTGGATGCGGTTTCCCTCTCCGATGTTCCCTGGCTGGCCACTCCCGCGGTCCGCAGACGCATCCTGTTCCAGGCCAATGAGCCGGACCGCCGCCGGGCCTGGCCCTCGCCGGTGCTGCGCCATATCAACGCGCCGGACCATTACCTGAATCTCGACGGCCTGCAGAAATTCGGCCTCCGGCCGGCGACCCTGCCGCGCTTGCGGCGTGACTATCTCCGCAGTCTGGTCCTGGCGAACGTTCCCCGGCGACTCGAAGCCGGTGCTGAGGCCAACCGGGACTCGGCCGGAACCCTGTCCCGCCCCGGCTTTCTGGCCCACGCCACGGCCGAGGCGTACGCCCGCCTGCAGGCTGCCCTGCACCAGGCACGCGTCCTGGACGGCCACCGCCGCGGCCTCCACGACACACAGCAGCTTGAACAGGCCCGCGCCA
>JAPUKF010000120.1 GCA_027295805.1 Acidobacteriota bacterium
GCCACGACCGTCGGCGGGCACGTATCCGGCGGGACCGCGTCGCTCTTGACCGTTCCCGAGCACCGCATCGCCATCGCGGTGGCGACCAACGTGTCCGGTGCCGAGAATGCGTCGTTGCTCTCGGCCCGACTCGCCGACACCTTTATCCGCCTCCTCCAAGCGCGCTGATCGATTGACGCCACCTTTCGCGGAGATTTTGATTGGCTCAGCCTCAAGGACGAGGGGGTCATGAGGCGAACGGCTCATCAATGGCCGGGCTCTGGCGTGTGAACAGGCGGGCGCCATCCTCGGTGATGGTCATGCAGTCCTCGAGGCGGACGCCGAACTCACCCTGGATGTAGATCCCGGGCTCATTGCTGAAGCACATGCCCGGCGCCAGGGGTGTCTTGTTACCGCGCACCAGGTAGGTCCACTCGTGCCCGTCGAGACCGATGCCGTGTCCCACGCGATGGGTGAAGTACTCGTAGTCCGGACCGAATCCACCCTCCACGATGACCTTGCGCGCGGCTGCATCGACATCTTCACAGGCGGCGCCTGGTTGCGCTGCCGCCAGGGCCGCGTCCTGGGCCTTCCGTTCCAGGTCCCAGACATCTCTCTGGCGCTGGCTGGGCCGGCCGAAAACCGTGGTGCGGCTGATGTCCGAGCGATACCCCTCCACACTGCAACCCCCGTCCATGAGCACCACATCGCCCTCCCGCAGCGCCCGGGGCTTGCTGCTTCCGTGGGGGAGGGCCGATCCCTCGCCGAATTGCCCGAAAGCTCCGCCCTCGACGCCGAGAGCACGAAAAGCCGTGGCACAGAGGCCGTTGAACTCATTCCGTGTCATCCCCTCGCGAAGAGACTGCAGAACGGCACGGTAGGCCGTGATGGTGATGTCGTTGGCGTGTTGCATGAGGGCCAGTTCAGCCGCTGACTTGATCATCCTGCAGCCGGCCGTGACCGGATCGGCGCTGGCGAATTCAGCAGCGGGCACAAGTTGCCGCATCCCGTCATACAGGAAGAAACGCGCCCGCTCTTCCACGCCGATGCGGCCGCCGGCGATGCCTTGATGGCTCAGGAACTGGGCGACACGCCGGTACGGGCTCTCATGCTCCTGCCAGGTGCGCACATCATCACCGACGCCGGGGAATTCGCGCAGCCGTTGTTCTTCGAAAGCCGGGCAAACCCAGCCTATCTCCCCCCGGGCCGGGAGGACGGCGGCGAGCATGCGCTCACTGGCATGCCAGCGAACGCCTGTGAAGTAGAACAGGCTGCTGCCGGCATCCAGAAAGATGGCATCGAGATCGTTCTCGATCATCAGCCGGCGAGCCTTCTCGACACGGCTGTGCCGTTCGTCGTCACTGATCGGTTCGGCTTTCCCTGTAGGAGGGTCGAGGGAGCTGATAGGCTCGGGGACGCTGAGTGACGTGCCGGGATGGACACAGCCCGGCATGGTGGTGAGGGTCAGCGCCCCGGCCGTGGCGGCGGTTGTGCGCCGAAAAAAGTCCCTGCGGGAAATGGACATTTCTCGATCCCTCATGTGGCCTTGCGCGTGCAAGAGAACGCTATTTTGTCTGGCTGCAGTCGCCGCCTGGTGTCATGCTGGCCATCCATTCGTCGGCTGCTTTCTGGCACTCTTCGGGCGTCATGTCCTTGACATGCGTCGCCAGGGACCATGCGTGGCCATAGGGGTCGGTGATCGAGCTGAAACGGTCGCCCCAGAACATATTCACCGGCGGCATGATCTCCTTGGCCCCGGCCGCCATGGCCTTCTTGTGGGCGGCATCCACGTCGCTGACGTAGATGTGCACAGTGCAGGTCGTGCCCTTGATGCTGGTGGGTGACTGCACATGATGGTTCGGCCACTCTTCACCGAGCATGAAGATGGAGTTGCCGATTTTCATTTCAGCGTGGAGAACACTGTTGTTGGGGCCGGTTATGCGCAAGAGCACCTCGGCGCCGAAGGCTTTTCTGTAGAACTCAATGGCTTTGGCGGTACCCTTGATGATGAGGCTAGGGCTGAGAGTATGGAACCCTGCGGGGATTGGCTTGACATCAGGCATGTGAGATCTCCTTGGGAATTCATCATCATGGACCGGGCGTGGCCCTCGGATCAAGATCGAGCGATAATAAAGTTCGCGCAACGCCATCGGTATCGACTGGCGCCAGGGACTACAATGGAGAGGCACGCTCTCGGAAGGAGTTCTCCCGTGGTGCCAGAAGACGAACATCCGGCAAGCAAGCAGCCGGAAGACACATCCGGGCCGAATGAGGTCGTCGAGCCTGAGGACTCGGCCCCTGAAGAAGATTTTGCCGCCATGCTGGAGGAGTCCCTGCAGCCTCGCACCTTTCAGGCCGGCCAGGCCGTGGAGGGAGTGCTGGTGGCGGTGGGGAAGGACGTGGCGTTCGTGGACATCGGTGGCAAGGGTGAGGCGGTCATCGATCTGGAGGAGCTTCAGGATGAGGATGGCCAGCTCGAGGTGACGGTGGGGGATACCTTGAAGGCCCAGGTCGTGTCCACCAGCGGAGGCATCAAACTGTCCCGCAAGCTGGCGCGTGGCGCCGCCTCACGGCAGCAGCTCAGCCTGGCTTTCAACGCCCGGCTCCCGGTGGAGGGAACAGTCGAGAAGGTGAACAAAGGCGGGTACGAGGTGAAGGTGGCCGGGCAGCGCGCCTTCTGCCCACTGTCGCAAATCGACACGGTTCGTACCGAAGACCCTGAGGAGCATGTGGGCAAGGCTTATACCTTTCGCATCATCGAACTCAAAGATGGTGGGAAGAACCTGGTCGTTTCCCGGCGCGCCATCCTGGAGGAGGAAGAGCGGAAGAAGGCCAAGGAGGTCATGGCGACGGTGGTCCCCGGCGCGGTCCTGACCGGGAAAGTCGTGTCGCTGCAGAGTTACGGCGCATTCATGGATCTTGGCGCCGGCGTGCAGGGTCTGCTCCATGTTTCCGAGATGGGCTGGTCCCGCGTGGCCAGTGCGGCGGAGGTGGTTGCGCCCGGCCAGGAGCTTGCGGTGCAGGTGCTCAAGGTGGATCCTGCAACCAAGAAGATCTCCCTGAGTCTGAAGCAACTCCAGGCTGATCCATGGCTGGCCGCCGCCAAGACCTTTGCGGCGGGGCAGACCTGTGAAGGGAAGGTCACCCGTCTGGCCGAGTTCGGAGCGTTTGTGGAACTGGCCCCAGGGGTTGAAGCCCTGGCCCATAGTTCGACCTTTCCCCCCAGCAAGGGCGGTTGGCAGGCCATGGTCCCGTCCGGCACCACCGCCAGGTTCAGGATCGAGAGTGTAGAGGTTGAGCGGCGAAGGATTGGCGTCTCTCTCGCCGTGGGCGCCATGAATGAAAATGAGCCGGATGCCGTCACTGCCAGTTCCGGGCAGCCGCAGGGCGAGGGGTTCGGATCCCTGGCCGATAAGCTGCGGGCCGCCATGCAGGATCCGGGCAAGAAGGATTAGCGCCGACGTCGATCCGGCGGCAGCTTACTCAGGCGGTGCCATTTCCTGACGCAACTGGCGCAGGAATGCCTCGGGAGCCTGAACGGCAATGACCTGACCGCGGGCCGTGACCTCCCCACCGGCCTGAAGCTCGATATCCACGATGACTTTGCGCCCCTTGACTTCACGTATCGTGCCGCGCAATTCCAGTTCGACATCGAGGGGCGTGGGCGCCAGATAGTCGACCGAGAGTGAGGCGGTGAGAAAGCGCAGCGGCGGGTCACTGCCGGGCTCCCGGTTCTCGGCCTTGTAAGTGGCAAGGGCCGCGGAGCCGGTGCCATGGCAGTCGATGAGGGAAGCGATGAGGCCCCCGTAGACATAGCCGGGAACAGCCGTATGCTCGGGTCGAGGCCGGAACCGGCAGACGGTTTGCGTGCCATCCCAGGTGCTCTGGATGTGCAGGCCGTGCTCATTGAGACGGCCGCACCCGTAGCACTGAGCCAGGTCGTCGGGGTAGAAATCCTGGACGGGTCGGGTCGTCATGGGCGGAGGATACAGCACCCTGCCGCGACTCGCGAGGAGGTTGCCGTACACGTCCCCAGGGGGCGCAAAACAGTGTTAAATTGGTCGCCATGAACAGACCTCACCTGGATGGTCCCTGGGTCGGATCCGAGATCGGGAAGCTGCGCCAGGTCCTGGTCCACCGTCCGGATCTCGAGTTGCAGCGGCTGACTCCCGCCAATCGCCATGAGCTTCTCTTCGATGATGTGCTCTGGGTGAGCAAAGCGCGCCAGCAGCATGATGCTTTTGTTGCGCAGATGCGGGAGCACGGCGTGGAGGTGCTCTATCTCCACAGGCTTCTGGCGGAAGCTCTGGAAGATCCTGAAGCGCGACGGGTGGAAATTGAACGGGCCATCACCGGCCACACGGTTGGTGTGGGGGCTGTGGTGGAGATCCGGGCCATGGCCCTGGAACTCAGCCCCGAGCAGCTTGCCACATGCCTGGTGGGTGGGCTCACCAAGGCCGAGTTGCGCGCCGATGGTGTCGATGTGGATGGGCTGGCGAGGCATTCTCTTCTGGGCGCCGCCAACGCCGAGGACGATTTTATCCTGCCGCCACTCCCCAACAGCCTGTTCACGCGCGATTCATCATGCTGGATCTACAACGGAGTGACCCTGAACCCCATGTACTGGCCGGCTCGTCAGCGAGAGGTCATCAACGTGGCCACCATTTATCGTTATCACCCCAGGTTCAGGGATGCGGACTTCCAGTACTGGTATCCGCCTTCGGATCCCCTGGGTGAGTTCGAGACTCTGGCGTTCGGTCGCGCCTCCCTGGAGGGGGGCGATGTCATGCCCATCGGCAACGGCGTGGTGCTCATGGGCATGAGCGAGCGCTCCACCGGGCGCATGGTGGAACTGGTGGCCCAGACCCTGTTCGCCAGCGGCGCTGCCGAGAGAGTCATTGCCTGCCGTATGACCAAAGACCGCGCCCATATGCATCTGGATACGGTGTTCACCTTCCTGGACCGGGACAAGGTCACGGTCTTTCCCAAGGTCGTGGAGGCCATCAAGGCCTACAGCGTCCGGCCGGGAGACAAGGAGGATTCGTTCTCGGTCACGACTGAGAATAGCTTTCTGGATGCGGTAGCTGATGCAGTTGGTGTCAAGAAGCTGGAGGTGATCCCCACCGGGGGCGACACTTACCAGGCCGCCCGCGAGCAGTGGGACGACGCCAACAACGTGGTGGCCCTGGAGCCGGGCGTTGTCATTTCCTACGATAAGAACGAGGTCACCAACAGAATGATTCGCAACGCCGGCGTCAAGGTCATCACCATGGATGGCTCGGAGCTGGGCAAAGGGCGCGGTGGGGGTCATTGCATGACCTGCCCG
>JAPUKF010000121.1 GCA_027295805.1 Acidobacteriota bacterium
ACCTGCGGGAACTGCGGTTCCAGATTTCCAGGGCATCGAAGTCGAGGGATGTGGTGCCCGCAGCCGACTCCTGGTAGAAGCTGTCGGGCCAGGCACCGCCGGGGAGGAACCCCGCCTTGTTGAACCAGTCATGCCGCCGCACCATGACATTCTTGTGGGGGTTGTTCTGAAAACCGCGCGGGTGGTTCACCTGAATGATGGGCACCATGTCGTTGGGAATCTCCGCATCCTGCCCCCTCCCGGCAAGCCTGGCCGCCTGGCTGCGGTAGGCGTCATACATCTCGGCCACCGGCGTTCCGCGGCGCAGGGCATCAAGGGTCGGCACCGGCGGGATCGCCAGCGCCCCGAACGAAGTGATCTGCCCGACCCGGACTGGTGGTGCCTGCGCGTCCGGAACCAGGGGCCAGACATTCCAGTGACCATAAGAATCGCCAGCAGCGGCACGGAGGGAAACTTCCACGCCTGGCAGCGAACGGATGTGGCCGCTGGCTGCGGGAAGAGAGGCGATGAGAGGCCGGTAGTCGGTCACGATATTGTGGTCCGAGGCAACCAGGAGATCGACGCCGGCCGCCTGGAAGGCGGCAAGCTGATCCATCATGGGGATCACCGAGTCGATGCTGGGAGCGGCGTGGACGTGAAAGTCCACGGCAACGGTTCCCGGCAGTTCCACCTGCCGCCGCACCACGAACCGGTGCTCTGCATCACCCCTGAGCGGGGTCTCCCAGATGTCCAGGCCATCCAGAAGACCGCCGCTGGCCACGATACGGTAGCGGCCCTCGGGCAGATAGAACTCCGCCACGCCGGCCCGGGCGATGATGAAAGAGCGACGCCGCGGCTCGGGCCAGGGAAACAGCGGATGAGAAGACCCCGGTGAGAGGTCCACGGCCGGTGCGCCGTCAAGAGGTGTCACCAACAGGCGAGCACCTGCGGCGCTATTTTCACCCCGCCGCGTGACCCGGGACACCAGGCAACGGATCGTCCGTCCCCCGGGGCGGAAGGAAAAATGCAGCACCTGCTGGATCACCTGCCCATCCGGCCCCACGAACGAGGCTTGCAGAAGATTATCCCCCGGCAGCATGTCGCGGCTGTCCAGGATGGCTTGCACGCGGCGCAGAGACCCGGTCTCCGGGCCGACCCCAGCGCCGTCACTCTGCCCCGCTCTCATCTCATCGGCCCGCTCTCGCCACTTCTTGCTGATGAGGCTGGCGGGAAGAAAGTCTGCGGTGCGCTCCCGGCCGTTCAGTTCCACGCGCAGAGATGCAGGATCGGACTCGAGAGGCAGGAGCAGGATGGCCAACATGCGGCTGCGCGTCCACTGGCTGCCTGCGGGAGGCAGGATCCAGCCACCCCTTGCTTCCAGGCTTGCCACCGGATCCAGGTCACCGCCGCCGTGGGGCACCTCGACGCCGGAGTGGAGAGGATCGGGGTCGCCACCACTGCACCCTGAGACCCAAAGCAGCGCCATGGCAACCAGGAAGTTGCCGGCGACCCGCCACGCCACGAGCGTGCGGCCGCAGGCCACGCTCCGTTTTTCTGACCGGGAATGAGCCACCCTGCGAAGGTACCACAGCCCGTCTCGGTTACTTGCGGTGGAGCAAGAGCGAGTCGGATGTTGTCAGGAAGCCGGATCCGGGCCCAGAGGCTCGATGCCCTGAGCTTCAAGATAGCCGAGGCCACTCTTCTCGGCATACGTCGCGCACTCGCGCATCTTGCGCAGCAGGACGGAGCAGCGCGGGCCCTCTCCCTCGCGGGTGGCCGCCTGGATAATCTGCCCCCCATGGGCCTTGAGAAAGGCGACCAGTTCCGGGACGTCCTCGGGGCTAACATAACCGCCGGTGCCACGGGAGCTCGTCAATTCGTGATGCAGCTCCTGACGCAACTTGGGAAATTCGTCACAGGCCTCGCCGAAGAGCACCCAGGCCGGGACCAGGTAATCGGGAGCGGTGACACCGGCGGCGCGACAGATGGTCTCCAGCCCGTCCACGTCTTCTGCCATCCAGAACGGCAGGATCCGGCTGTGGAGCCAGGCCGCGCGCCACGGCAGATAGGCGGGAAGAAAGCTCACGGCAGGTTGGCGTCCATTGCCCCCCTCGCTCCAGAACTCTCCCTTCCGCGCAGCCTGTGCCAGATCATGAATCTCACGCAGAGCCTCCATGAGCCTGGTGCGATAGTCGCCATCGGGCGGCATCTCACTATCAGCATCCGGCTGGATCTTGCCCGCCAGAGCCGGGCTCATCTGCCCCAGTTGATCTTCCACAAGCTGCTCGACCACGCCGGCTGTTTCCGCTTCCCGGTACTGTTCGACCACTTCCGCCACGGCCCGGGGCGACCCATCGGCAATGAGAAAGGGCCGCCCCAGAAGGTGGAGATCCCGGTGAACGACCTTCTTCACCAGCGTCGCCAGAGGATCGGCCCGGAAATCGAAGACTTCCAACCGCGCGCGCAGTTTCTCCCACCGAGAGCCGGTGGTCGGTGGGGGTGGCGGCGTGCTCTGCTCCAGCAGAATATCCAGGGTGCGAATGTACCGCCGCGTCGCCCAGGCGCCCACGCGGTGCTGCAGGGCGCGCAGGATATACGGTTCCGGGTCAATCTTGCTGCCGGAGACCAGGGGTTGCACCACCTCCAGGAAGAAGGCCGGTTCAACCGGATGAAATGAGGTCAGACCACGCATCTGGACCCTTCCGCGCTACCGCCGTCAATATAGATGCCCCACCTGCCGGTGGCACGCGGGCTCCACTTGCGAGCGTTTTTCGCCTGGGAAAGGGTATGATCTGCGATCACGGCCTACCGCCGTCCTGGATCGCCCATGTTCCTGCCCATTGGTGACAGCCCCAATCCCCCCGGCAAACCATGGGTCACCTACGGGCTCATCGGCGTCAATGTCCTGGTCTTTCTCTTCCTCCTGCCCTTGTCCCGGCAGGCGCCCGATCCCACCGATCCCGAGTTTGCTGTCTATATCAACACCATGACCCAGGAGCACGGCCTGGATATCAACCAGACCCGTATACTGGTGCACACCGTCAGCGCCTACGATCTCTTCACGTTTCGTCACGGCTTCAAACCCGGAGATCCCGAACTCAGCGATCTGCTGACATCCATGTTCTTGCATGGCGGACTCCTCCACCTGCTGGGGAACATCCTCTTCCTCTGGATTTATGGCGACAACGTTGAGCATCGCCTGGGGCGCGTGGCCTACCTCCTCCTCTATCTGGCCACCGGCGCGGCGGCCTGCGGCGGTGACGCCCTCCTGCGCATGGGCTCCTTCGTCCCCTCCGTGGGTGCTTCAGGCGCCATATCGGGGATTCTCGGCCTCTATTTTGTCTGGTTCCCGCACAACCGCGTCCGGGTCTGGATCTTTCTCTTTCCCTTCATCATGAACGTGGTCGAATTCCCCGCCCGGGTCGTGATCGGCATATTCATCGTGCTGCAGAATATTCTCCCGGCTCTCCTCGCCGCCGGCAACACCGGTGTCTCCCATGGAGCTCACCTGGGTGGCTTCGTCGCCGGTTTCGGCCTGGCGGTGGCCCT
>JAPUKF010000122.1 GCA_027295805.1 Acidobacteriota bacterium
TGCGCCACGGCCTGGCGGAGGTCGCTGCAGACATGGCAGCGCAGCCGGCGTCGGCCAAAGCGCCGCGCACAGGAATAGAAAAGCGGGTAGCCCACATAACAGGTGGTGAAAACCGCAAGTCCGACTCAGTCGGCGGGCCGCAGAACGGTCAGGAATCTCGAGCAGTTCCAACAGCAGGCGCGTTCTGATGCTTCCCTATGGCATAATGCCGGGTCATGCCGCGCTGCACCCAATGCTCCCACGAAATTCCCGAAGGCAGCCGTTTCTGTCCTAATTGCGCCGCGGCGGTGGATTCTTCTTCCGTGGCCACCAGGACCAGCATCCCCCATGGAAGACCCAACACCACGCCCTCGTCCTACCCCTCCCTGGACAATGCGCGCTTTCTGCCCGGCAGCATGGTGGCGGACAGGTACCGGATCATCGGCTTGCTGGGCCGGGGCGGCATGGGCGAGGTTTACCGGGCCGATGATCTGAAACTGGGTCAGCCGGTGGCGCTGAAGTTCCTGCCGCAAGAGGTGGAGGGCAACCCGGATCGGTTGCGCCGTTTTCTCAACGAGGTGCGCATGGCGCTGCGCATCACCCACGCCAACGTCTGCCGCGTGCACGACATCGGCGAGGTGGATGGCCAGCACTTCATCTCCATGGAGTACGTGGACGGTGAAGACCTGGCCTCGCTGCTGCGCCGTATCGGCCGGCTGCCGGAGGATCGCGGCGTGGCCATCGCCCGGCAGATCTGTGCCGGACTGGCCGCGGCCCACGAGCAGGGGATCCTGCACCGAGATCTGAAGCCGGCCAACATCATGATCGACGGCCGTGGCCGCGCTCGCATCACCGACTTCGGCCTGGCGGATCTGGCCGGCGCGGTGGCGCCGGGGGAGATCCGGGCCGGGACGCCCACGTACATGGCACCGGAGCAACTGGCCGGCAAAGAGGTCTCGGAGCGCAGTGACATCTACGCCCTGGGTCTGGTGCTGTACGAGATCTTCACCGGCAAGCCCGCGTTCAAGGCCGGCTCGGCTGCCGAGATGAACCGTCTGCAGCAGAGCAGCACCCCCAGCGGCATGGCCAGCCACGTGCAGGGGCTAGACCCGGCGGTGGAAACGGCCATCCTGCGGGCGCTGGATCCGGATCCGGCCCGTCGGCCGGCCAGTGCCCTGGCCCTGGCGGCGGCGCTGCCCGGCGGCGACCCGCTGGCAGCGGCGCTGGCCGCCGGCGAGACACCCTCACCGGAGATGGTGGCCGACGCCGGCGAGGCCGGCGGGCTGGCGCCGGGCTGGGTGGCCCTCTCGCTCATTCTCATCCTGGCGGGCATGGCGCTGAACATCTGGCTGGTGCCTCACTCTTCCGGCCTGGTCCGCCTGGATCGGCCGCTGTCCCTGGTGGCACTCAACGAACGGGCTCGGCTGATGGTGGAGCGGCTCGGTCATGACGGTCAGCCGGCCGACGCGGCGTTCGGGGTGAAGCGCCATGAGGAATATGCCGAGTGGCTCCAGGATGTGCGACCCGGGGAGATGAAGGAGAGGATCGCCGCGGGCCGCCCCGCCCCCATCATCTTCTGGTACCGGCAGGCGTCCCAGGTTCTGGCACCCAGGCAATTTTTCCAGAACCAGACCACCAACCTGGATGACCCAGCCCTCACAGAGCCGGGGATGATCACCCTGTGGCTGGATCCCCAGGCCCGCCTGGTGCAGTTGCAGGCCGTACCACCGGCGGAATCCCCAGTTGATACGGAACCCATGCTGGCGCCGGACTGGGAAGCGCTGTTCCGCGAGGCGGGTCTGGACCTGGGCGCCTTCACGCCGGTGGAGCCGCGGTCCAACCCGGCTCATTTCGCCGATGTCCGAAAGGCATGGGAAGGGACCTACCCGGAGGCCCCTGACCTTGCCGTGCGTATCGAGGCGGCCGCCTACCGCGGGCAGCCGGTGTCGTTCCGCATCTTCGGCCCCTGGTCGGAAGAGGCCGAAGAAGACAGCGGCCGGGGGCAGCGTAGGGGATATGCGGAATTCCTGGTCGTGGTCGTCGTGATGAGCCTCCTCGTCAGCATTTTTTTTCTGGGGCGCCGGAGCATGCGGCAGGGCCGTGGCGATCTGGCCGGCGCCACGCGCATCGTGACGGCGCTCTTTCTTGCCTCGGTGGCAGCACGGCTCATTATGAGCGGACATTTCGCTTCGGCCATCGACTGGTCCCTGCGGACCGTGGTGATCCTGGGGATGTCGCTTTTCTTCTCCATGGTGATGTTCCTGGCCTACATGGGGCTGGAGCCTTATGTGCGCCGCCTGTGGCCTGAAAGCCTCATCTCGTGGTCTCGAATTCTGGCCGGGAGGCTGAAGGACCCCTTGGTGGGCCGGGATCTGCTCATTGGCGCTGTCGCCGGGACCCTGACCCTGCTGCTGTCCCGAGCGCACACGCTGGTGCCGGGGCTGCTGGGCTTGCCGGAGGAGGCGCTGGGTTTTGGCCTACCGGAGGGGATTGCAGGTCTGAGACCCGCCGTCGCCAATTTGCTGGGTACGCTGACTGGAGTTGTGGGCAACCCCCTGGTCTTCCTGGTGACCCTTGTCCTCCTGCGACGGCTGGTCCGTCGCACCTGGCTGGCGGTGGGTCTCTTCGTGATGGTCAGCGTCGGGATTCGGGTGCTCGGCAGCCCCCACCCGGTCCTGGATGCAGCTCTCTC
>JAPUKF010000123.1 GCA_027295805.1 Acidobacteriota bacterium
GCCGGCAGCCGTACCTGAATCCACCGCTCCTCTCGCCGAGCAACTGCCCCTGCTCATGGCCACATCTCCTCCTGCTGAGGCCGTTACGACAGAAGTCGATGCCGCACTGCAACCTAATCGTGTCGCAGCGGTGGCTTCGACATCAGGCGCCGAGGTCATTCCGGCGGCGGCATCGCGAACCCTCCAGTTCACGGCGCCGGGCGGGACGCGCCTGATCTGGACCCTGAACCCCGATCTTCAACTGAATCTTCACGGAGGCTCGTCATGAAACTCGACCCACGCGCAATCACCGTCCTTCTCGTTCTCCTTGCCGCACCGGCGGCCTTGACCAGGGCTGCCCAAGAGAGCTCAGGCGAAACAGGTCAAGAGGTCCTGGTCAGCCGCGTCTACCGCGTCAGCCACATGGACCCCGGCGATGCTCTCATGCTGGCTCACCAGACCTGCCTTGACCGACGGGGTGATCTGGACTCCTGCCGCCACGAGGTCCAGCGCCGTGGATGGTTCACCTACAATACCGATGCCGAAACCCAGGAGGCCATCGCCGCGGCTCTGAGCCGGAGCGACGTGCCCGCCAGCAGCCTGACCCTGCGCCTGACCCTGCTCATGGCCGACAACACCGACCGTCCCCAGGTGCGCCTGGGAAAAAGCGAGACTGCGGCTCTATCCGACATCCGGCAACTGCTCCCCTACCGGGGCTACCGCCTTGTGGAAACCGGACAGTTGCTGGCCCAGGCTCGCGGACAGATCCGCCTGGGAGGGCTGCCTCACTACACCGCTCAGTTCATCATGCAGGACCGCCCCGGCCTGGACGAGAGCACGATCCAGTTCGAGGCCTTTGAGCTTTCCCGCACGTTCGCGCTCCTGCCCGGCAGCTTCGCCGACGAGGACCAGGGGCAGGGTCCCACCGAGACCGAGTCGCTCCTGAGGACGTCGTTCGCCATGCAAGTGGGTGAGACGGTCGTCGTCGGCACCTCGCGCCTGGACGGCGACGACGAAGCCCTCATTGTCCTGTTGACCGCCACCCGCTGACCCGGTCCCCGGCGCTACAATGCGCCGGGGCACACTTCCCGGCCCCGGCGGAGATCAGCATGACAGCCACGCGCATCACCGTCCTGGGCACCGGCCTCATCGGTCGCGTCATCGTGGAGGACCTCCTCCAGGAGTCGCACATGGAAGTCCTGGCCGTCGACGGCCCGGATGCCGCGCTGGACCTCCTGCCCGACCACCCGCGCCTGACCCGGCGGCGCGCCGACCTTGCGGATGAAAAAAACGTGGCCGCCCTGCTGGCCGGCACGCAGGTGGCCGTGGGTGCCGTGCCCGGATTCCTGGGCCGCGGCGTGCAACGCGGCGCCCTGGCTGCCCGTTGCCATCTGGTGGACATCTCGTTTGCTCCCGAAGACCCGCTGGCGCTGCATGCAGAGGTCGCAGCGGCTGAGCTGACCTTCGTGGTGGATTGCGGGCTCGCCCCCGGGCTCTCCAACCTGCTGGTGGGCCGGGAAGCGGCCACCTTCGCCGGCCTGGACCGGGTCGTCATCCTGGTGGGCGGCCTGCCTGTGCGCCGGGATTGGCCATGGGAGTATCGCTTCGTCTTCTCCCCCGGCGACGTCATCGAAGAGTACACCCGTCCCAGCCATATCCGCGTCGCCGGGCGGGAGGTGACCCGCCCAGCCCTGTCGGAGATCGAGCAGGTGGAGTTCGAAGGCGTGGGAATGCTCGAGGCTTTCCTCACCGACGGCCTGCGCACGCTGCTCACAACCATCCCGGCGCCCGACATGCGGGAGAAAACGCTGCGCTACCCGGGCCATGCCGAACGCATGCGGGTGCTGCGTGAAACCGGCTTCTTCGCTACCGAGCCCGTCCATCTGGCCTCAGGCCCGGTCAGCCCCCGGGCCCTCACCGAGGACCTGTTTCGCCGCGCCATGGCCCGGGGCGAAGGCGAAGAGGAATTCACCCTCCTGCGGGTCGAGGTCAAAGGCCGCGACGCCGAAGGCAGATGCCAGACCGTCACCTGGAACCTGCGAGATTCCACCGACCGTCAGGGACGAACCTCCATGGCCCGAACCACAGGCTTCCCCTGTGCCGCGGCAGTGCGCCTGGTGGCCTCCGGCCGCTGGCGGCGAGCCGGAGTCAGCCCGCCCGAAATCCTGGGGCGCGACAGCACCACCTGCGACGCCCTGCTTGCCGATCTCAGGCAACGGGGCATCCGGATGGAACGCCTGGTCAGTAACGCCGGCTGAGGTAGTCGTTCAGGATGGCCCGGTGATCAAAGGCCATGTTGGCAGGCAGATCGGAGAGAGAGAAGACACAGGCCTCCGCCGCATCATCACCGCCTTCAGGCGCGCCGCAGGCGGTCCCGATGAAAACAACGCTGACCGTATGGCCCCGGGGATCCCGGGCCGGGTCAGAATAGGTATGGAACTGGCGCTCCAATTCAACGTCCAGGCCGGTCTCTTCGCGGGCTTCCCGGATTGCGGCGCTCTCCACGGTCTCGCCCACATCCACGAATCCTCCCGGCAGGGCCCAGCCCGGTGGCGGATAGCGGCGCCGCACCAGGACAACCTGGCTGAAGTCATTCTCCGGATGGATGATGATGTCGCAGGTGAGACGAGGGCTGGCCGGCTGCAACGCTGTCAGCCGGTGAACTTGTACCCGACCCGGTGGACCGTGACGATGAAGCGCGGATCGGCGGGTGAGTCTTCGATTTTCTTGCGCAACTTGGCGATGTGCATGTCCACCGTGCGGGTGAAGGGAGCGCTTTCGTAATCCCAGACTGCATTGAGAAGCTGGTCCCGGGTGATGACATCGCCGCGATTCTCCACCAGGTACTGCAGGAGGCGCAACTCCCTGGGTGAAATATCAAGAAGTTCCCCGCCCTTGCGCGCCACACCCTTGCGGAAATCGACCTCCACATCGCCAAAACTGTAGGCTTCCAACTCGGGGCGCACACCCTTGACCCGGCGCAGCACCGCCTCCACCCTGGCCATGAGTTCCATGAAGCTGAATGGCTTGGTGACATAGTCGTCGGCTCCAAGCTTGAGGCCAAGCACTTTGTCGATCTCCTGCCCCCTGGCGGTCAGCATGATGATGGGGACCTGGTTGCCGTCCTTGCGGATCTTCTTGCAGACATCCAGGCCGGTCATCTTGGGCAGCATCACATCAAGAATGATCAGGTCCGGCGACCCGTTGGTGGCCATTTCCAGTCCCGCGGCGCCATCTCGGGCGTGAGTGACCTCGAATTCTTCATAGCGAAAACCGTCCTGGAGGGCCACTGCCATGGCCTCGTCATCCTCGACGATGAGTACCTTGCGCACGTCACATCTCCTCAACCGGGCCGGTTCCACCATCTGGGCCGGATTCGACCTCTACATGGCACTATACCGCAAAATCAGCCGCTTTCATCCCGCCTGGGGGCTGTCGTTTACACCTGCTTGACAAGTTTGACCCGTTTTTACCCCAGTTTGATGACATTTACGAACAGCGCGCGTATTCTCCCTGCAGTTGAGATGAATCCGTCAATCCAGGTGCCCCGAGATGAACAAACGCCCGGAGGCCCGCAAGCAAGGGAGAGCCCAGAATGAAGAAAGCAAACTTGATGTTGTCGCTGGCTGCCATTGTTCTTCTGTCCGTGCCGGCGTTCGCCGGTGAGGGTTATGAGAAGTGTTCCGCCGGCACCCAGGAATGCCTGGACAAGATGGCCGAGAAGATGTCAGGGCGCGGCTGGGTGGGAGTCGAGCTGGAGAAGGATGAGGACACCGGCGCCATGACCGTCACCCGCGTGGTGCCCGGCAGCCCCGCCGAAGACTCCGGCCTGCAGGCCGGTGACAAGCTGGTCGCCCTCAACGGCTTCGCCTTCGGCGACGAGAGCAATCATGAGCAGCTGCAAGCGGCCTGGAAGAGCATGACACCCGGCAAGGAGATCGCCTACACCGTGAACCGCCATGGTCACGACAAGAAGGTCTCCATCACCCTGGTCAAGGTTCCCGAGGATGTCATGGCAGCATGGATCGGCAGTCACATGCTGGAGCACGCGGCTGTGGACGTAGGCCAGAACTAAGCCCCCCCCAACCACCAGACAAGGGCCGCCGGCACAAGGAGTGCCGACGGCCCTTTTTTTTTGTTGAAGAATCCGTGTTAGTCTGGCCTCCCCATCAGGAGAGACTTGCGTGAGGCCCACCCACAACAAGCGAATTTTCCGCTCCATGGCGTCCATCCTCGGCATGGTGGCTGTGGCGGGCCTCGGACATGCGGCGGCGGTCCTAGCGGAAGGCCCTGCGACCGACAGGGCCCCGCCTCCGCCGGCATGGACAGTGGATGACCTCATTCTCACCGAGCGGGCGCCCGATCTACGACTGGCGCCGGATGGAAAGCTGGCTGTCTGGGCGCGTTCCTATGTGGGAAAGACATCCGAGGGCGAGGAGCGGCGGTCCGACCTGTGGCTCACGTCCACCGACGGCAGCAAACCGCGCCCCCTGACCCGGGGTCGCGAAACCGCGACTTCGCCGCGCTTTTCCCCTGACGGGAAGCGCATCGGATTTCTCAGTGATCGGAAACATCCCGGTCACGCCGAAGGCAAGAGCGACATCGGCGAGCGCCAGGTCTGGATCCTGCCGGTGGATGGCGGCGAGGCCTACCCGGTGACGCGCCTGCCCCGGGCCGTCCGCATCTTCGCCTGGATCGATGCTGACACGCTGCTGGTCGCCGCGCAGGAGCCCGCGGGTCTCGACGAGCAGACCCGCAAGAAAAAAAAGGACGGCAGCATCGTCGTGGACGGCCTCGAGAACAATCCGCCCGTGCGCCTGTTCCGCGTCGGGATTGAGGATCACACGGTCCGCCGCCTGACCACGAATCACGACTGGATAGGCGCGCTTGCTGTCTCCCCCGACGGGCGCCATGCCGTCATCACCGCCCAGCGCAGCCTCTCGTACCAATTCGATCAGAAAATCCCACCGCGCACAGCCCTGGTCGATCTTGAAAGCGGCGCAGAGCGCCCCCTGCTGGCCGGCTCCACCCTCCTGCCCGGCGCCATGCAATGGGCTCCTGACGGCTCCGGCTTCTACTTCGTCAACTCCTTCAGCAGTCATCCCCGCTATCGCATGGCCACGGTGGAACATCTTCACTTCCACCCCCTGTCCGCGGCAGGCGGCGATGGCAAAGGCGTCGAGATGGTGCCCCTTGACTGGGAGCGCGGCCTGGGCAGTGGATACACCCCGACACCTGATGGAGTGATCGTGTTGCTGGCCCATGGCGTGCAATTTTCGCCGGTCCGCTACTGGCGCACGCCCCGCGGCTGGAAGCATGAATCTCTGACAGGGGAACACATCTCCGGCATGGAACAGGTCCGTGTCTCCCGGGATGGACAGACCATGGCTTACCGCTATTCCAGAGCCGTGTTGCCCGCGCGTTGGTTCGCCGCCCGCCTCAGAGGAAGCGGACTCAGAGACCCCCAGCCTCTCACAGCCTTGAATGCCGGCTATGGTCCCAAACCCACCGGGGCCGTCGAAGTCATCCACTGGCAGGGCGCCCGCGGTGAAACGGTAGAAGGCCTGCTCCACCACCCACT
>JAPUKF010000124.1 GCA_027295805.1 Acidobacteriota bacterium
TGCTGATATTGCCGCGGGCGGCGACAGGCTGGCCAAGGGTGACGAGGATGTTGGCGGGCAAGGAACCTCCGTGTTGGAATCAACCGCCTCCCCGGCGCGGACCATAGCAGGAGGGTTGCGAGGTGTCAAACGGATGAATCGATGCAAAGCGCTGTAACCACGCTAGATGCATGGATTTTGACGCTTGACGAGTAGAGGGTGCTCTGGTAGCGTTTCTTTGCCCTGAAGCTGGTATCCTCGCCTCTGAGGAGCCAGACGCTGTGTGTCCATTCCCGCCGGCTACGCCATGCTGACATTCCTTCGCGTTCGCAATCTGGCGGTCATTCGCGATGTGGAAATTGAATTCGGCCCCGGGCTCAATGCTTTGACCGGAGAAACCGGCGCCGGCAAGTCGATCCTCGTGGATGCGGTGGGCATGCTCCTCGGGGATCGTGCCGATAGCCTGCAAATTCGGCATGGTGAGGAAAAGGCCATCGTTGAGGGTCAGTTCATGGCCGGATCGGCGGCCAGCGAGCTTCTGCGGCAGGAAGGGCTGGCGGGGGAGGATGGTGAGTTCGTGGTCCGCAGGGAGTTGACCACCGCCGTGGCCAACCGTGTCTTCATCAATGGCAATCTGAGTACGCTGGGCACCTTGCGCCGCCTGATGAGTTGCCAGGTGGCTCTCCATGGGCAAAGCCGTCACCTGGTGCTGGCAACACCCCAGGCCCAGGGTCGTTTCCTGGATAGCAGCGCTCTGCCCGGTGTCCTGAGAGAGGACCTGGCCCGAGCCTGGCACGACCTGGCGGCCGCCGCCGCAGACAGGGAAGCCCACCAGGAACGTGTGGCCCAGGGGGCCAGGCAGGTCGATCTCCTTCGCTTCCAGATAGGAGAGATCGAAGCCGTGGCCCCCCGTGCCGGGGAGGACGACGAGTTGCGCCGCCAGGAGCGGCAACTCAGCACCTGCCAGGAACGGGCCAGCCTGGTTGACAGCCTGGTGCGGGAGCTCATGGAAGACGATGATGCTGTGGTAGCGAGATTGTCCGGGATCGGTCGCCGGCTGGCCGTCCTGGTGGACCTTGATCCCGATCTGCAGGCGCTCAACGACCGTCTTGCCGGTGCCATTCTGGAGATCGATGAGGTGGCCCGAGAAGTGCGCCAGGCGGCCCCTGGAGAACCAGCGGACCCCGGGAGACTGGAGGAGGTGCAGGCGCGCCTGCTGGCTCTTCAAGAGCTCTGCCGGAAATATGGAGGCACCCTGGCGGAAGTTCTGGCCACGGCGGAGAGTCTGAGGGCGGACCTCTCGTCCCTGGAGGACAGCGAGGACACGGCCACCGCGCTGCGGGCGGTGGAAGTCGAGGCAGCCCGGCAGTTCAACTCCCGGGCCCTTGATGCGCGCAGGAAGCGGCGCGCTGCGGCGCGGCAGCTCGAGCGCGAGGTCACGAAGGAACTGAAGGCGCTGGATCTTTCCGGAGCCCGTCTGGAGATTGATATCGCCGGCACGCCGCCGGTTGGCGAGCCGGCGCCCGAGATTGTCCGCGCCGCGGGCGGTCCCAGCGGTTACGACCGGGTGCAGTTCCGTTTTACGGCCCACGCCGGTGAGCCGGCCCGGGACCTGGCGCGCGTGGCATCAGGGGGTGAACTGTCCCGCTTGATGCTGGCGTTGACCCTGGTTTCAGGGGAGAGAGCCCATGAATCCGGGCCGCGGACGTTCATCTTTGACGAGGTTGATGCCGGCGTGGGCGGTGACACAGCCCGGGCCGTGGGCGACCGGTTGCGCCAGGCGGCCTCCCACCACCAGGTCGTCTGTGTCACACATCTTCCCCAGGTTGCGGCCCTGGCGGCCTGCCACCTTCAAGTGAGCAAGAGAATCTACCAGGGGCACCCACGCACGGGAGTCAAGATTCTGACGGAAGGAGAGCGGGTGGCTGAACTGGCACGCATGCTGGGCGGCGGCAGCTCAGGAGACACGGCGCGGCGGCATGCCCGCGCCCTGCTGGCGGCGGCCCGGGAACCGGGCACGACATCGGGTCGTTCACCGGCGACCCGGCGGGGAGCGAAAGGACCGGCGCCATGGGTGTGAGAGCCGTCTATCCGGGCTCGTTCGATCCGGTGACCAACGGCCACCTGGACCTGATGCAGCGTGCCAGTGTTCTCTTTGACGAAGTTGTCGTTGCAGTTCTGCGGAATCCCGGCAAGGAAGGCGCCTTCCCGCTGTCCCAGCGGGTTAACCTCCTGCAGGAAGCCACCCGCGGCATGCCCAGGGTGCGGGTGGATGCTTTCGCCGGGTTGCTGGTGGATTACGCCAGCCAGGTGGGGGCCAGGGTCATCGTCCGCGGTCTGCGGGCCGTTTCCGATTTCGAGTATGAGTTCCAGATGGCTCTCATGAACAGGCGCTTGTCGGCGGAGATCGAAACGGTTTACCTCATGCCTGCTGAGAAGTACACATACCTGTCCAGCCGCCTGGTGAGGGAAGTGGCCTCGCTGGGGGGCTGCGTGGATGGCCTGGTGCCAGCTTGTGTGGCCCGGGCTCTTGGGGAGTTCAACGGAAAAGGGGAATCATCATGAAACTCTCCAGTCGCCTGGCGCGCGTGGCGCCCTCACAGACCTTGGCCATGAAGCAGGCGGCGGACGAACAGACCGCTCGTGGACACTCGGTCATCGACTTCGGTCCCGGTGAGCCTGACCTGGACACGCCGGCCCATGTGGTGGCTGCCGCCAAGTCCGCCCTGGACGCTGGGCAGACGCACTACACGGCCAGTGCGGGGCTGCCGGTTCTGCGGGCGGCTCTGGCGGCCAACCTGGGCCAACGGGCAGGCGTCAGCCTGGACCCGTCGTCCATCATGGTGACCTGCGGCGGCAAGAGTGGCATCCTCTACGTGATGCTTGCCTTGCTGGAGGACGGGGTCGAGGCCGTGATCCCGAGCCCCTGCTGGGTTTCGTTTCCCGAGCAGGTCAAGCTGGCCGGGGGGGAGCCCGTCCTCGTGCCGTTCCCGGCCCGGGAGGGGTTCGAGCCCCGGCTGGATGACATTGCGGCAGCCATCACGGCGCACACCCGCCTGATCGTGATCAACTCGCCGGCCAATCCCACCGGCGCGGTGGTGGACCCGGCATTCTGGCAGGAGCTCGCCACTCTGGCCCGGGAGCGCGACCTGGTGGTCCTTTCCGATGAGACCTATCTCGATTTCGTTTACGACGGCGCCGTGGCCACCTCGGCTCTGACGGCCATGAGCCTGTTCGGTGAGAACCTGGTCGTGGTGGGCTCCTTTTCCAAGGCGTATGCCATGACCGGCTGGCGGGTGGGATACACATGGGCTGGGTCCACTCTCGCGAAGGCCTTGCGGACTTTGCAAAGCCAGGACACCACCCATCCAGCGACCTTTGCCCAGCTGGGTGCCTTGGCGGCGCTGGAGGGTCCCCAGGAGCCGCTCCAGGCCATGGTGGCAGCCTACGCCCAGCGCCGTCGGCTGATTCTCTCGGAGATGGAGAAGGTCCCCGGCTTCGCATGTGTGCCGCCCAGAGGCGCTTTCTATGTTTTTCCCGACGTGAGGGGCGCCATGGAGCGAACCGGCTGCGATGATGACACGGAGTTCGCGCTGCGGGCCCTGCAGGAAGCCGGTGTGGCCATGGTCGCGGGGAGCGCGTTTGCCTGCCCGGGCCACGTGCGCCTCACCTACGCCGTGTCAGAGGAAGACATCCGGGAAGGGGTGGCGCGCCTGGCCCGCTGGGTCGAGGGGGGTGGGAAGTGAAACCTTGCCGGCTGCTCCTGCCCCTGCTCCTGGTCCTGGCGGCCGCCCTGGCCATGGGTGCCGGTGATGCCGTGCCTGAGCCGGCTCAGCAGGGACCGGTGATTGTCATAAGACTGCAGGGCCCGCTCATGCCTGTGGCAGCCGATTACCTGGAGAGAGGTCTGGAACTGGCCAGAACACGCCGGGCGCGACTCGTCTTGGTCGAACTGGATACGCCCGGCGGGCTCGTGACAGCCGTGCGCCGCATGGTGCAGTCCATCCTGGACCAGTCTATCCCCGTGGCGGTCTTCGTCGGCCCCGCCGGCGCCCAGGCCGCCTCCGGCGGCGTTTTCCTGGTTCTGGCCGCCGATGTGGCTCTCATGGCCCCGGTTTCGGATATGGGAGCGGCTCATCCCATCGTGCCCATGGGTGAGAACCGCCCGGAGGACGTGGGGCTCCAGAAGGCCGCGAACGAACTGGCGGCCCTGGCCCGCTCTCTGGCGGAGCATCACGGGCGGGATCCGGACCTCAGCGCGAGCATGGTTCTGGAGAGTCGTTCCTTCTCCGCCCAGGAAGCGCTGGCGGCGGGGCTGGTGGATGGCCTGGTCGCTGACCGGCGGGAGCTTCTGGCATGGCTGCACGGGCGTAGCCTCCGCCATGGCGATGGCCCCGAAGTGGTGCTGGACCTGGAGGACGTGGCTGTGGAGAGTGTTTCCATGAATGCCCGGGAGAGGATCCTGAGTGTCCTCTCCGAACCCATGGTGGCCTTTTTCCTGCTCGCCGTGGGTCTCCTGGGGCTGTACACCGAGATCACGCATCCCGGTGCGCTGCTTCCGGGTGCCGTGGGGGTGATCGGCCTGTTGTTATTTGCCCTGTCCAGCCAGTTTCTCCCGGTCAACTGGCTGGGCGCCGGGCTTCTGGGTCTGGGGCTCGGGCTGCTGGTCCTGGAGGTGAAGATCGTGTCCTATGGAGCGTTGACCGTTGGGGGCCTGGCCTGCATGATGGTTGGCGGCCTGGTTCTCTTCGATGTGCCACCTGAGATGAGGCTGCCGCGCAGCCTGCTGGTGGGTGTCTCCCTTGGGGTGGGTCTCATCGCGGTTTTTCTTCTGCGTCTGGCGGTACGCGCTCAGCTCCTGCCACCGACCATGGGGCGAGAGGCCCTGGTGGGGATGGAGGGAGAGAGTCTCAGCGATCTGGACCCGGAAGGTAAAGTCCTCGTGCACGGCGAATATTACGATGCCAGATCTGACCGGCCCATTCTTCGCGGCCGAGCAGTGGTGGTGGAAGCACTGGATGGCCGGCGACTACGGGTGCGGCCCGCCCCGGGCCGGCAGGGAGAATGACATGACCCAACTCTTGATTATTCCTGCTCTTATCCTCCTCTACATGCTGATCTGTGTGAAGGTGGCCAACGAATACGAACGCGCGGTGGTGTTTCGCCTGGGCCGTCTCCTCAAGCCGGAGAAGGGCCCCGGGCTGTTCCTGGTTTTCTGGCCCTTTGACCGCATGGTGCGGGTTTCATTGCGCATCGTGGTCATGGATGTGCCGCCCCAGGACATCATCACTCGTGACAACGTCTCGGTGAAAGTGAACGCGGTGATTTATTTCCGTGTCATGGACCCCAACCGGGCCATTACCGAGGTCGAGAGTTTCCGGTACGCAACCTCTCAGCTGGCCCAGACCACCCTGCGGTCGATTCTGGGACAGGTTGAGCTGGATGCCCTGCTGTCCGAGCGGGAGCGGTTGAACACGGAACTGCAGTCGATTCTCGATCGCCATACCGACCCCTGGGGAATCAAGGTATCCTCGGTGGAGGTGAAGCATGTGGATCTGCCGGTGGAAATGCAGAGATCCATGGCACGGCAGGCTGAGGCAGAGCGGGAGAAAAGAGGCAAGATCATCCATGCCGAAGGCGAATTCCAGGCAGCAAGCCGCCTTTCTCAGGCTGCCGACGTGATGAGTGGGAATGCAATCACCTTGCAGTTGCGCTACCTTGAGACCCTCACGGAAATTGCCGGAGAGAAAAATTCGACAATCGTGTTCCCCATACCCATCAACTTCCTCGAAGCTTTCGGCGGCCTTCCCCGCCAGGGAGGCAGCGACGAAGCCACGCCCCACACCATCAAGGAGGACCCATGAGTCGTCATGACTCCGAGAGCGACGATCGCTACGTTGAGATCCAGCTGGACGGGAAGCAGATCATCATCGTCCTGGCGGGAGTCCTGCTCCTGTGCGCAGTGTCGTTCCATTTCGGTCGACGCGTCGGACGGACCGATACGGGCCAGGCGGATACCCAGTTGGCCGCTCTTGTGGATGAAGGCTCCGGCGCTGCAGCCGTCAGCGAGGAGGATGCCGCCGCCGGCATGACCTTCTTCGATAACGTGGGCCGCCGCCAGCAGCCCTCCACGCCGCCAGCGGTGGCCAGTGGTGACGGTGGCGCTCCGTCTGCCGCTGCCAAATCCACACCCCAGCCGGTGCGGGAGCCGACGGCGCCCACGCAGGCAGCGGGAACGGCACCGGCTTCCAGCCCGGTGGCCGGCACCTTCCAGGTGCAGGTGGCCGCCTATCAGGAACGCGCCCGCGCAGAGGCTCTGGCCGGACGTCTGCGCCAGAAAGGGTACCGGGCTCTCATCGCAGATGAGCCCGACGGCGGGCGCACGCTCTACAAGGTAAGAATCGGGGGATACATGGATCGGTCAGCGGCCGATGCCGCCAAGACCCGCCTGGCCCGGGAAGAAAAGCTGCAAGCCTGGGTCTTGCAGGTGGGCGCCTGATTGACGAGGGCGCCATCCTCGGATCTCTGGTCACGATACGGGGGCCGGCGTGCGGGAGCGGCGGCCCTGTCGGGGCTGCTGGCGTCCCAGGCTTTTCCCGCCGCCGATCTGGCGCCCCTGGGATGGGTGGCGCTCATCCCGCTGCTGGCCGTCCTTTGCCATGACGAGCCGCGCCTGGGTGCCTGGCATGGTCTGCTGCAGGGTGTGGTCTTCTATCTCTTTCTCCTCTCCTGGATACCGGGAGTGGTGGCGGGATACGGCGGACTGGGGCTTGCCCTGGGATGGTCGGTGGGGCTCCTCCTGGTGGTTATCCTGGCGAGCTTCCATGCGCTGTTCGGTGCGTGCCAGGCCTGGCTGCATGCGCGTCTCGGACTGACGGCGCTGCTGGCGGCGCCGGCCGCATGGGTGCTGCTGGCGGAATGGTTGCGGAACTGGCCTCTGGGCGGATTCCCCTGGGGGCTCCTTGGCTACAGCCAGCATGGGATCCCAGGGATGCTGCGACTGGCGTCCTGGGGCGGAGTCTCCTTGCTCTCCTTTCTGCTGGTCGGTTTCTCAGCTCTCTCGGTGGCGGCTTTCTCGCCGGGGAAGCGGGTTTGGTGGCGGCGCACCGGGCTCTTGCTGGCTGCCCTGATTCTCGTCCTGGTGCTGCTGCCGGCATGGCCGCTGCCGCCTGCTGCCGGTGAGCCTCTCGCCGTGGCGGCCATCCAAGGGAATGTGCGCCAGGATGAAAAATGGCAGGCTGCTCGCCGCGGCGAAATCCTGGACCGGCACATGGCTCTGACCCGCCGCGCACTGGCCGGCGGTGCCCGCCTCATCCTCTGGCCCGAGTCATCCACCGTGGAACAGATCTCTGCAAGCCCGTCGCTGCAGGTGCGCCTGCGCAACCTGCTTCACCCGTCCGGTGCGCGGGCCATCGTGGGCAGTGTCCACCGCCTGGCGGGAGGGGGATACACCAATGCCGCTTTCCTGGTGGATGCACAGGACAGCCTGCTTGAGCGGTATGACAAGGTCCACTTGGTTCCTTTCGGTGAGAGGGTCCCTCTTCCCGAACTCCTGTTCTTTGTGGAGCCACTGGTAGAGGCCGTGGGTGACTTCCGGCCCGGCGAAACAGCCGGGCTCATGGGACGCGATCTGGATCTGCGCCGGCCGGCCGGCGTCAGCGCCGGAGGAGGCGAGGCGACGCCGTTTGGCATGTCCATCTGCTACGAGATCATCTATGGGTCCATGGTGGCGGAGCAGGTGCGGCAGGGAGCGACATTCCTGGCCACCATCACCAACGATGCGTGGTTCGGGCGGACGGCCGCACCCGCACAGCATTTTGCCATGGCGGTCCTGCGGGCAGCCGAAACAAGGCGTTGGCTTGTGCGTGCTGCCAACACAGGCATCTCCGGTCTTGTGGCTCCTGATGGGCGGGTTGTGCAGGCCACGGGTCTGTTCGTGCCGGCCCTTGTGCAGGGGACCCTGGTGCCGCGACAGGACCTGACATTCTATGTGCGGCATCCGCAGGCCCTGATCCAGGCCTGTGTTATGATTCTACTTCTCGCGGTCGCTCTGGCCGCTTTCCGGAACCAACATGGCCATACTGGACGATCGTCGCAGCCATCACGATAAGCTCGCGCAGCGCGTGGACGAGTTGCGGAGGTTTCTTTGACCGGGCCGGTACCGAGGCGAGCCTGGCCAAAGTGGACGCCGACATGGGCCGGCCGGGTTTCTGGGACGATGCCGACAAGGCCCGGGAAGTCACCCGCCGGCGCCAGACCCTGACCACTCGCCTGGATTCAGTGCGGCGGTTGGATGAACTGGCTGACGATGCTCAGGCCCTGAGGGAGCTCTGGGATGAAGGCGAGGATGCGGAGGGCGAATTCCGCAGCGCGGTGACGCGCCTCGACACGGCCGTGCAGGACCTGGAGATCAGCACGCTGCTCTCCCAGGAGGAGGATGAATCCAACGCCATCTTCACCCTTCATGCAGGGGCCGGCGGTACGGAATCCATGGACTGGGCCCGGATGCTGCTGCGCATGTATCTGCGCTATTTCGAGCGCAAGGGGTACAAGGTCAGCATCCTGGACGAGCAGGCGGGGGAGGAGGCCGGCATCAAGGGGGCGACCCTGGAGGTGCAGGGGCACCTGGCCTATGGGTATCTGAAAGTGGAACAGGGTGTCCACCGCCTGGTGCGCATTTCTCCCTTCGACGCGGCCGCCCGCCGCCATACCTCGTTCGCCTCCGTGGCGGTGGTGCCGGAGGTTGCCGATGAGGTGGAGATTGAGATCGAAGACAAGGACCTGAGAATCGACACCTATCGGTCCTCTGGAGCCGGCGGCCAGCATGTGAATGTGACCGATAGTGCGGTGCGCATCACCCACATGCCCAGTGGCATCGTGGTCTCCTGCCAGAATGAGCGCTCCCAGCACAAGAACAAGGCCATGGCCATGAAAGTGCTGCGTTCCCGCCTGGCCGACAAGGCGCGGGCCGAACAGGACGCTGAGCGCCAGGTCCGTGAAGATGAAAAGAAGGAAATCGCCTTCGGAAATCAGATACGTTCCTACGTTCTGCACCCCTATCGGATGGTCAAGGACCATCGCACAAATCTTGAGATAGGCGATGTGGACCGCGTTCTGGACGGAGATCTGGATCGTCTCATCCAGGCCGAGTTGCAGAACCGACGGCAAGATTCTGCCGCAGCGGCTGCTCCGTCACCGGCTGCTGGGGGAACCGCTGTCGATTCATAAGTCCCTTTGATTTGACAGGTTAAGAGGCGGATGCTACATTGGCACTCGTGTATGTCGAGTGCCATTGATGGCCCGAATCCGGCGCTGAAGATGGACAATCCATGAGCCAGATCGAACTTAGCGAACGCCAGCGGCAAGTCCTCG
>JAPUKF010000125.1 GCA_027295805.1 Acidobacteriota bacterium
GTTCAGGACGGCTCAGCCCCATCCGGCTGCGTGAGGACCAGACAGGCATTGTGGCCTCCGAAACCATACGAAGGCTTCAGGCAGACCTGGAAAGCCTGCCGGCGCGGCTCATGGGCGACCACCGACAAGACACATTCCGGGTCGGGGAACTCGTAGTTGATGGTGGGTGTCATCACGCCATGACGCAATCCCAGGCAGGCGGCCGCGGCTTCCATGGGGCCTGAAGCGGCGATGGCATGCCCGGTCATGGATTTGAGAGCGGTCACCGCCATCCCATCAGCCTTCTTGCCGAACAGGAGGCGCAGAGCCCGCGCCTCGGTGCGATCATTCAGGACCGTGGACGTTCCATGGGCGCTGAACAGGTCCACCTCCTCCCTGGCGATCCCGGCGCTGGCCAGGGCCTTCTCCATCAGCGCCACCAGGGAGCGGCCGCTCTCATCCAGCTGCATCATGGAGTGGGCGTCGCAGTTGCTGGCATAGCCGGCCAGGCGCGCGTAGGGGCGCACACCCCGGGAGGCCGCATGGTCGGCCCGCTCCACGATGAGCATGGCCGCCCCCTCCCCCAGGACAAAGCCGTCGCGCTCGCGATCGAAGGGCCGACTGGCCCGGTGCGGCTCGTGATTGCGCCTGGACAGAGTCTTCAGGCGCTCGAACCCCATGAGAGCATAGGCGTCATGATCCTGAGCCACTCCCTCGGCGCCGCCTGCCACAGCCACATCGGCTTCGCCGGAGCGGATGAGCCGCCAGGCATCCCCCAGAGCCATGGTGCCGGCGGCGCAGGCCGTGGACAGTGCCTTGCATTCGCCGCGGGCGCCGAACCGGATGGCCACCTGGGCAGCCGGAGCGTTGGGAATCAACATGGGCAGGGAATAGCGCTTGACGGCCGTTTTATTGCGTGTCTCGCGCCAGATGGCATGAGAGACCTCCAGGGAGGTCAGGCCGCCCACTCCCGACCCGACCACCGTGGCCAGACGCTCGGGCTCCACTCCGTCCACCAGCATCTGTCCCCTGGCCCGCGGATTGGGCATCACGGCAAAGCCGGCATCGCTCAGCGCCTCGCCGGCGGCGGCCAGGGCGAAGACCGTGACCCGGTCCAGGAAGCGGACCTGGCGGGCTTCAATCCCGGCCGCCTGCGGGTCGAACCCATTCACCACGGCCGCGATCTGACACGACAGATCGGTTTGGCTCGCCCAGTCGCTGCTGAGGGCCACGGCACCGGACCGCCCCGCCAGGCACCCCTGCCAGAATTCTTCCCGGGTCACCCCGATGGAGGAAACGACCCCGATACCTGTGATGACGACGTCATGACTCATGAGCGGGAGGCCACGCTACCATGGCCCGATCCCGGCGATCCAGAACCGCCGCCAGCGGCCATGTCTCCGTTATACTGGGCCGGCCTGATCATCCAGGCCCGGGAGCCGCATCTGATGCCACGTCCTGTCCGCTCGCGCGTCCCAGCCCTTGGCGCCGGCCTTGCCTTCGCCATGGCAATCGTGTTCACACCGATCCTGGCCGGCGAGCCTTCGTCCAACTGGCCCTCCTTTCGCGGCAAGGACGCCAACGGCATCGGCACAGGCAAGGTGCCCGCGTCCTGGGACATGAAAGAGGGGCGCAACGTGCTCTGGAAGACGGCCATTCCCGGGCTGGGACATGGCGGCGTGGTGATCTGGGAGGATCGCATCTTCGTGACCACCTCCATCAGCGGCAAGAAAAACCCCAAGCTGAAAGTCGGGCTCTACGGCGACATCGCCTCGGTGAAAGACGACACCGTTCACCGCTGGCAGGTCTTCTGCCTGGATAAGAAGAGCGGCCGCGTCCTCTGGCAGCACACCGCCCATGAGGGGGTCCCCAGGGTCAAGCGTCACATGAAGGCGAGTCACGCCAACTCCACTCCGGCCACCGACGGCAAGCGGGTCATCGCCTTTTTCGGCTCGGAAGGGCTCTATGCCTACGACATGGAGGGCAAACTCCTGTGGCAGAAGGACCTGGGAACGCTGGACGCGGGGTTCTACAGAGTGCCGGAAGCCCAGTGGGGATTCGGCAGTTCGCCCGTCCTGCATCAGGGACGCGTGATCATCCAGTGCGACATCCAGGAGGGTTCTTTCCTGGCGGCGCTGGACGCAGCCACCGGGCGCGAACTCTGGCGCACTCCCAGGGATGAAGTCCCCACCTGGAGCACTCCGGCCATCGTTTCTGCCGGCGACCGCACCCTGGTGGTGGTCAACGGCTACCGGCAGATAGGCGGCTACGACTTCGCCACCGGCCGCGCCGTGTGGAGTCTGCGCGGCGGAGGCGATATCCCCGTGCCCACGCCCGTTGCCTCCGAGGGGCTCGTCTACATCACCAGCGCCCATGGCAGCAGTTCTCCGGTCTTTGCCATCCCCGTGGACGCCACAGGCGAGCTCAGCACCGACGCCGAAGCCGCGTCACGGAGCAGACTCCGCTGGTCCATCGAGCGGGGGGGCGCCTACATGCAGACGCCACTGGTACACGACGGTATCCTCTACGTCTGCCGCGATAACGGCGTCCTCACCGCCTACCGGGCGGATGACGGCACCCGCCTCTACCAGACGCGGCTGGGTGGCGGATCATCGGGGTTCACGGCATCGCCGGTGCTGGCCGAGGATCGCCTCTATTACACCAGCGAGATGGGTGAGGTGTATGTGGTGAAAGCAGGCCCCACCTTTGAGCTCCTGGGCATGAGCGAACTGGACGAGATCGCCATGGCCTCACCTGCCATTTCCGACGGGGTCATCTTTTTCAGAACCCGTGATCACGTCATCGCGGTGGGTGCATCTCCCCAAATCGCCGCGCAACCGGAGAATCGCTCCCGTAAGGCCGGCCGCTGATAGAGAGAGCTGCCTTGACGCGCACGCCCTATCCCCTGCTGGCGGGCATCCTGGTCCTGGTGCTCTGGCTTGCGGGCCTGGCTGTCTGGCAGCCCGCCGGTCTGGTGGACGAGACAGGGCATCAGCTCGCGGTGGAACGCATCCAGAACGGCCAGTGGGAACGAACCTCCTACCTGGTCATGGTGCCCGGCTATCACGCCCTGCTGGCTCTGCTCAGCCTGCCCACCGGGGCCAGCCTCTGGACGTCGCGCCTGCTGGCATTTTGCATGAGCGTCCTGGCCCTTGTTCTGGTGGATGCCGCCGCACGCGGGCGTGCAGGCGGCGCCGGTCTGGCGCCCCTGCTGGCAGCCCTCCTCCCCTTCTACCTTCCTTACACAGCCCTGGTTTACACCGATGCGGGGGCCGTCCTGTTCATCGCCGCCGCACTCTTCTTTCACATGAAACGGCGACACCGGCTGGCCGCCGTCGCTGTTCTGGCAGCCTGCTTCATGCGTCAGTCCAGCGTCGTCTGGGGCCTCTTTTTTGCCGGCTGGATCGTTCTGGATGAATGGGGCGGCCCGCCACCGGTTCAGGGCCATGTCCAGGCCCGAGATGCTCCCGTGGAGGGAACGCCGGCTCCTGCCGTTCGACTTCTGCCCCAGGTGGCCGGACATCTCCTGGTGGTCGTGATGGTGTCCCTTGCCCTGTTTTTTTCCGGCTCCCTTCTCTCCCAGTCCGTCCCGGAGAATCGTCCCCGCCCCAACCTGGGCAATCTCTACATCATGGGCTGGGCCGGGCTGATTCTCTGGGCGCCTCTCTGGCTGCCGCTCCTCCCCGCCGGACTGGGGACCCTGCGCCGCACCTGGCGGCTGAGACCGGGCCGTGTTCTCTCGGCCATCGCGCTGGCGGCCGCTTCCGTCATCCTTCTAGTCCTGACCTATGCCAACTGGCATTCCTGGAATCAGGACCCTCGCTTCCTGCGCAACTTTCCACTCCTGCTCATGGCAAGCAGCGTGTCAGCCCGGATCCTGGGCTCCCTCGCCCTGGTGGCCGGCCTGGTCGCCATGGCAGGGATCTGGCGCACCCTTCCCGGCAGGCGTCCCCTGGCTCTCCTTGCCTTTTGCACGCTGCTGTTCCTGCTGCCCCACGCCCTGGTCGAGGCGCGCTACGCCATCATCCCCTTTCTGCTGGCGGATTTCATTGCCGGCGTGGAGCGCCCGCGACAAACCCGCCTGGCCGTCTGGTACGCCGTCCTCTCCGCCGTGGTGGCCACTCTCTTTCTGCGCGGAACCTTCGTCCTCTGGTAACCCAACCTGCATCGAGCGGGGCCCGGCCGGCAGCCGGATCCTGGCTAAGGCTTCCGGCCTTGCGCCGGCCCCGTGGGCGTGTTGCAATGGCTCTCCCGGCGGGAACGGGAACGGGAGAAAGACCATGATCGTGGGCGTGCCGACGGAAGTGAAGATCGACGAATACCGTGTTTCCCTGCTGCCGGTAGGCGCTGAGGAACTGAACCGGGCGGGCCACAAGGTGCTGGTGCAGAAGGGCGCCGGCCTGGGCAGCGGCATCGGGGATGAGTCCTACGCCGCCACAGGCGCTGAACTCCTGGACACGGCCGAAGAGATCTGGGAACGTGCCGACCTGGTGGTCAAGGTCAAGGAGCCCCTCGCCCAGGAGTGGCCTCTCATGCGCGAGGGGCAACTGCTCTTCACCTATCTCCACTTCGCCGCCGATGAGACTCTCACCCGCGAGGTCCTGGCCACCGGCACCACCGCCATCGCCTACGAAACTCTGCAGGGTCCCAAAGGAGATCTACCCTGCCTCACCCCCATGAGCGAAGTGGCCGGCCGCATGAGCATCCAGGAAGGCGCCAAGTATCTGGAACGGCCCCAGGACGGCCGGGGAATCCTGCTGGGGGGCGTCCCGGGCGTGGCACCGGCGCACATCACGATTCTCGGTGGCGGCGTGGTGGGCAAGAACGCGGCCCAGGTCGCGGCGGGGCTCAAGGCCGACGTGAACATCCTTGATATCAACGTCGACCAGTTGCGCTACCTGGCCGATATCATGCCCGCCAATGTCAACACCCTGTTCAGCGATCGCCACACCATCCTGGAGCAACTGGCCCAGGCCGACCTGCTCATCGGCGCGGTGCTCATTGAAGGGGCCCGGGCGCCGCAACTGGTGCGCGCAACCGATCTGAAAATCATGAAGCGAGGAGCCGTGGTCATCGACGTGGCGGTGGATCAGGGTGGCTGCTTTGAGACCACCCAACCCACCACCCACTCAGAGCCGACCTACATCGTGGATGGCGTCGTCCACTACTGCGTGGCCAACATGCCCGGCGCCGTGGGACGGACCAGCACCTACGCCCTGTGCAACGTGACTTTCCCTTACCTGTTGAGCATTGCCAGTCTGGGGCTCGAAGAAGCGTGCCGCAAAGAGCCGGGTCTCACTCCCGCCGTGAATATGCACGCCGGCAAGGTAACCCATCGCGCCGTGGCCGAGACTTTCGGCATGGACTACACGCCCTTCAGTCCCTGAGCCGCCGGCTCAGACCATTTTTTTCTTCCAGCCACCGCGGCGAAAGAGAGCCACCGCCGTGAAGGCCAGCAGGGTTTCGCTGACCGCCACGGACCAGAAGACACCGGTGGAAGCCAGTGTTGTGTGTTTGGCAAGCAGCCAGGCCAGGGGAATCTGGCAGCCCCAGAAGCAGGCCAGGTTCATCCACAGGGGGGTCATGGTGTCGCCTGCCCCATTGAACGCCTGGGTGAGAACCATTCCCCAGGCATAGAAGATATAGCCGTAACTGATCACCCGCAGGCAGGCTGCCGCCTGGGCCACCAGGATCGGGTCCTGGGTGAAGATCCGCACGAGACTATCTCCTGAGAGGAGGAACAGCACCGTGACACCCGCCAGAAAGGCACTGGTGTAGAACCCCGTGAGCCACACCGAGAGCTCCGCCCGGCGCGGATTGCCGGCACCCAGGTTCTGGCCCACCAAGGTGGCGGCGGCCATGCTCACGCCGAAGGCCGGCAGGAGGGCAAAAAGAATGA